>JAPPGV010000145.1 GCA_028821235.1 bacterium | reverse complement strand
TGGTCGGGTTGTCGATCTTGCCGTTGTAAAGACCGCCCACCGTGCCCGGGACGTTCTCCGGACCACGGCTACAGCCTCCGATGACCAGGCCGGCGCCGGTTCGGCCCGGCCCGCCCCCGGAGGCGGCTGCCCCGGCCTCCGCCGCGGTGTCCTGAAGGGGCCAGTGGTCGAGCGGGGTCTGGTAGACACGCATCGCACCATCGTCCGCGTCGTAGACGGCGGCGGCGAAGTACCACTTGGCATCCCGCATGGCCACACCGGTGCTGACCGTATCGACGGTCTCGCCGTCACCGACCCGGAGGGATACGGCTCCGTCCTCGTCAACGAACAGCCCGTATCCCGTGTTCGTGGTGCAGTCCCACTTGGTGACCACCCCCTGGGGGCCCTTGCCCACGGTGGTCGGGTAGATCCATGCCTGAATGGTGAAGCTCCCGTTTAACTCCAGGCGGGGGTCGTCTGGTCCCACGACGAATGAGCCGGGATGGAGTTCCTGGACCCTCCCCGGATACTCGCCGTTGGCATCCGAGTCGAGGTCATCGATCTTGGATCCCGGTCCGTCAGGGTTGTCGTCGCCGTGGATGAGGCGGACGAGCTGGGCCCGGAAACTCGGGGCCCGGCAACTGACCTTGAAGCCCACCGTCTCACCAGGCTGGGCCCTCAACCTGTCGGCATAACCTACGATCTCCACTAACCAACCTCCTGAACCATGGTCAGAAACAGGATAGGACACAGGTCAGGGGCTCAGGCCCGAGTCTCCGGGTCCGATGCCTCAATCCAGGTTGTACCAGGCCAGAGCCTCCTGCGTCAGGAACTCACGCAGTCCGTTCACGATCCACCGCTGCCCCTCGTCCTGAAGGGCGTACACATCCTCGGGGCGATGGCCGTCCGGTGTCCCGCGGGCGAACATCGTCAGGATCAGGAAGTCCGATCCGTCCTCTCCTGCGCCGGTCTCGATCCTCGTGTACAGCCGCCCGCGCCGCTTCCCGGTCCCGTCTGACATGGGGTACTGGGTGATGATCCGCATCGCCTCCAGGTCAGGCAGGTACGAGCCCCGGTCTGCGGAGAACATTCGCACCACCCGGTCCAGCCGGCCCGGACCGTCCCAGAGACCCTCCGCCCGCAGCTGAAAGCGGTAGGAGATCTCGCACTGGAGCGGCTTGAACTCGCCCAGGTCGGTGTCTGTCACGAAGTCGACGAGGCATTGCAGTGACTCCGCGAAATCCGAGCGCACCGAGGCATAACCCGGATAGGGGGTGACCGCTCCGTTGCTGGTGCTCTCGAGGGTCGCTCTCCAGTTGCGGGCGAACCAGTTGCGCTGGACCTGTACCAACCCGCTCCCGTCGTCATTGCTGAACCACCGGCGGATGTTCGTTATCGGACTGGCGGACGGTAGGGCGGCCAACCCACCGTCCGGGTCCTCGATGAACGGTTTGTGGGGGGCCTTCTCCTCTTCGTTCGGGAACAGCTCGGCGTACTTCTGGTCCCGCAGATCGTCCAGTTCGTAGCGGAGCATGCGGTGGAATTCCTCGAACCCCACGCTCAGCGCAACCTCGACCAGCGCGGTGGTGGCTGATCTGTCGAAATCTACGGGCACGCGCACTCCCACGGTTTGTCAACTGGGTGTTCGAAGAAGGATACCAGTGACCGGAGGTGGGCCACTGCCGCCGGCGGTGCACCATCTGTCGCCATGGTTAGGCTGGCGCCGTGTCGGGCCGTTGGGCGGTACCGGCCTCGGGGCAGACCGTTGGAAGGCGGCAGCCCAGGAGCCAAGGAGAGCGACCATGGGAGTTTCCGGGCGGGTGGCGGTCGTCACGGGCGCCGCATCGGGTCAGGGCCGCGCCACGTCCCGGCTGCTGGCCGGAGAGGGCGCTCTCGTGGCAGCGCTCGATGTAGACACCACAGGGCTCGCCACACTGGTGGACGAGATATCGGATGCGGGAGCTCGTTGCCGCGGATTCCAGGTGGACGTGTCGGATGCGGAAGCCGTGGCGACGGCATTCGCCGAGATCGAAGCCGACCTGGGCCGGGCCTACGTGCTGGCCGCCGCGGCGGCGATCTACCCGTCGGGGGTTCTCTCCCATCTCCGCGATCCCGAGGAGACCGCCCGGATCTTCGACGTGAACCTGATGGGGGTC
>JAPPGV010000144.1 GCA_028821235.1 bacterium | reverse complement strand
GTCCACCCCGTCGAACTCGCTGATCAGATCCTCCATCTTCTCCAGACGCCTCACGTGGGACGCCAACTCCACCCGCCTAGCGCCCGGCCGAGCCGCGGACACCGTGTCGGCGGCCTGCACGAGGATGGCAAGCAGGGTGCGCGGCTCCACATCGTTGTGGTGTGCCTCGATCCCGTGCACCACGGGCGCTTCCTCGCCGAACCGCCGGGCGATCTCGGCGCCGATCAACGCATGCGCCCCTTCGACCTGGTATGACACCGCCTTGCCGATGTCGTGCAGGAACGCCGCCCGCTTTATCGGTACGGGATCGACCCCTAGTTCCGCCCCCAGCATGCCGGCGATGTGAGCCGACTCGACCAGGTGATTGAGGACGTTCTGGCCGTAGGAGGTGCGGTACCTGAGGCGTCCCAGCAGCGTGACCAACTCCGGATGCATCCGGGAGATGCCGACGTCGAGCAGCGCCCACTCGCCGGCGTCGCGGGCCGACTGCTCCACCTCGGCCTGCGCCTTGGCGTACATTTCCTCGATGGCCGCCGGGTGGATACGCCCGTCCGCGATCAGCTTCTCAAGAGTGATTCGGGCGATCTCCCGCCGGACCGGCTCGAAGCACGAGACGACCACCATCTCGGGCGTCTCGTCGACCACCAGATTGACGCCGGTGACGGATTCGAAGGCCCGGATGTTGCGACCCTCCCGGCCGATGATCCGTCCCTTCATCTCCTCTCCGGGCAGCGGCACGGCCGACACCGTGCTCTCCATGACCACTTCTGTCGACAGGCGCTCGATGGCGGTAGCCAGGATGCGCCGAGCCCGCCGGTCGGCCTCCTCGCGAGCCCGCATCTCGCTGTCGCGTACCAGCAGCATCGCCTCCCGCCGCGCTTCGTCGCGGACCTGCTCGACCAGTTCTTCCCGGGCAGCGCGGGCATCCAGCGCGCTGATCCGCTCCAGGTTGGCTCGCGCACTCTCGGCGAACTCATCGAGTTCTCCCTGCAGCTCGGACACACCGGCCTCTCGATGGAGGAGCATCTGCTCGCGCTGGGCCAGGTTGGATGCGCGCTGCTCCAGGGTCCGTTCCCTCTGGATCAGGCGCTCCTCGGAGGCGGCCGCCTCCAGCTTCCTGTGTTCGAGCAGGGCCTCCTCACGCTCGCGGTAGGCCTCGGCCCGAGCCCGTCCCTCATCCTCGGCCCTTCCCAGTATGCGCTGCGCCTCGCGGCGGGCCGTGTCGACGTCGACTCCACGCTCGTCCACGACCTGTCTACGAAGACGTCCATACATCACGAGCATCGGGATCAGGCATCCGATGGCGATGAGCCCTATCCCGCCTAGCACGAATAGCGTCGTATCCATGGAGCGGCCTCCCGGTCTCTCAATCCCGAAGACCACCGGCCGGTTGGCCCGACCCTCGTTACCGGTCGGCAGCCGGGAGATGACACCCTGCAACCAGGAATGCTCAGAACATTGTGAGCAGGCCGGCAGGCCCACCCGCGGGATCTGGCGCGGTGGCGGAGTTTCCTCAGCTACGCGTCAGCGATTCGCCATCCTCGGACGGGCGTTCCGTCCACCTCCATCTGAGCGTTCCGGCAGGTCATTCACTTCGGTCATCGGGTGTTCTCTTGTGCGTTATCGGCCAGTCTAGTGGTCAGCCAGGCTCGGAGCCCTCGTGCTGCAAGACGCGAGGGCCGCCCGAACGAATCGGACGGCCCTCTACGTAGTGCCCGGCGGTGTCCTACTCTCCCGGGGGTCTGCACCCCAAGTACCATCGGCGCTGGCGGGCTTAACTTCCGTGTTCGGAATGGAAACGGGTGGGTCCCCGCCGCTATGGCCACCGGACGACAATCAATTGTTCAGTCCCCCACCCGACGCGGGCGAGGGGTGCTCTTCGAGCACTCCATAGCGAGCATGAAATCGCTTGACTCCGAATATCAAGCCCTCGGACTATTAGTACCGGTCCGCTGAACACATTACTGCGCTTACACTTCCGGCCTATCAACCTGGTGTTCTACCAGGGTCCTTACCCGGTTACCCGGTGGGAGATCTCATCTCGAGGTGGGCTTCGCACTTAGATGCCTTCAGCGCTTATCCTGTCCGTACGTAGCTAACCAGCCGTGCCCTTGGCAGGACAACTGGCACACCATAGGTACGTCCATCCCGGTCCTCTCGTACTAGGGACAGATCCTCTCAAATCTCCTACGCCTGCGACGGATAGGGACCGAACTGTCTCACGACGTTCTAAACCCAGCTCGCG
>JAPPGV010000143.1 GCA_028821235.1 bacterium | reverse complement strand
TTCCCGTGTCAAACCACCCACCCCCACCACTACCCCCATGAAGAATTGGGGCTAGGCATCAATTGATCATGGTGACTAGCGTAGGGGGGAGATGTGGCCGACGGCTACGTTGCTTAGGACTAACTGACGGTCGCGTTCGAGAGGGTCCCGTATTCGCCCGCCGCCGGTGTAGCAACGGAGCGTGTAGCCTTCGTGGAGGGCCTCCGGTTGATCTTGAACCCTCGGGTTTGGGGGTTCGTACGTCGATAGCGACCTCCGGGGGCGCTCCGCGCCTACCGCCGAGAGACCCAGGCGGAGTTGCGGGAGGGTACGAACCAAGAGCTCATCTCGGTGTCGGTTGTCATCATCGCTGGGCTGTTCACGACCGATATCCACCCGTGCGCGATTCAGAATCCGGGGTGGTGTCATCGTTGCCTGGCAGCCCCGAGAGGTGGGGTACCGCAAGACGAGAGTACCGTTGCGACCATTGGTCGGGTTGGTGGTTCTAGGCGACTAGTAGGGGGATCAGTAGCTCGTGGGGCGTGATCCCGCCGTGGTGGCCGACGTAAGGGCTCGGGAGGTATTGGGGGAAGATGACCGTTCCCGGCAGGGCTAGGAGGGCCGCGGTCGGGAATTCGGTGAGGGCCGGGTGTGGGGGTCCTCCACCTAGCCATCGGCGGAGTTGTTCGGCGCTGACGAACTGGGCGCCCGTCCGCCGAGCGATCCCGTGTACTGGTTCGAGGGGCCCGCGAAACATGAGTAATCGGCCGTCTCCCCACCATTGCAAGCCGTTGGCGAGGTTCTCGTCCAGGTACATCTTTCTGTCGGGTGGGATGTCGCAGTGGCCGTGGTCGGCTGATCCGATGAGGGTGGTGTCGAGTGGCAGGGAACGTCTGAAGTGTTCCCACACCTGGCCTGTTTGGGAGAGGGCGGTGCTGTACGCCTGTGATCGTTGCCGGTAGGCGTGGGCAGCTGTGTCCACGGGGGCCGTGTACACGACGGTCAGGGTGCGGTTGCCGTCGCTAGAGAGGGCCGGCGGCCGGATGTCGAAGGGGGATGAGTATCCGTGGCGTTCGGCTCCACGGCAGAGCATATTGCTCACGGGGGTGTCCAGGAGCTCGGTGGGTTGGAAGATCATTGTTCTGACACCGGCTGCGCTGAGGCGCTCGGGCAGGTTGGGGCTGGGATGGAAACCGACCGGGTCGAGGTCGATGGCCTGTCCCGTTGCCATGTCCACCCACTCCAGCATGTTCACGACCGTGCGGAGGGTGGGCATCCACTGGGTGTAGCCGATCACTCCGTGCTGCATGGGCGCCAGTGCCGTGGTCACCGAGGAGAGCCCGACCGAGGTGGTGGTGGGGAACGGCGCGGTCAGGGCTGCTCGACGGTGCTGGCGCAGGGTGGCGGCGGCGGGGTGGGCGAGTTGCTGATCGCCGAGGCCGTCGATGATCAGCAGGAGGTAGTTCCGCGTGTGGGGGATCAGATCGGCCAGTTCGGGGCGCAGGCCTCGGGTCGGGGAACGGCCGGTGAGGCGGACCTCCAGTTCGGCTGCAAGGTTCGCCAGGTTGACGCCGTCGTAGGAGGGTGTCGGGTCATCCATCGTCCGGGTCCGTCTGGTCCTTTCGAGTACTGCTCGATGTCCTTGGGCCGGGCTTCGACGGCAGACCGTCGAGAGCTGCGACGGTGCCGGCATGCTGGACCATGTGCGCTCCGGCCCGCACGGCCACTTGGGCCGCTTCAACGGCGCTGCGACCCTGGGCGACGGCTGCCGCGAACGCACCGCAGAACGCGTTGCCGGCTCCGGTCGTGTCCGTAGGTCGATGGACCGTCTGAGCCGGAACGAACGTCACGTCGGTAGCGGTGGCGACGACGCATCCTTCCTGGCCGAGCTTCACCGCGGCCATCCGGGCGCCGGCCGCGACATAGTCCCGGGCCGCCTGCTCGTGGTCCGGCCCGGCGATGCATTCGCTCTCCAGCGCGCTGGGGAGGAAGGCGGTGCTTTCGGGTATGAGGTTGGTGTAAGCGTCCGGGTCGGCGGCGGCGTCGTCCGTGTGCGGGTCGAGGACGATCATCGACCCGGCCCCGGCTGCGAATGCGATCCACTCGGCCTGGTATCGCACGGGTATGGGCGCGATGTGCACGCACTGGTCCGGCGCGAGATCCGACGTGAAGTCGCTTGGCTGCGGGCACGTGCCTTCATAGTCACCCGAACCGGGCTCCCACTCGTACACCGTCTCCCGGGCGGCTGACACGTAGACGCGCTCGTGGATGCTCGGGGCGGCCACCTGCTTCACTTCGAGCACCAGGCCGCGTTGCTGCAGCTGGGCGAGCGTATCCGGATCGATGCCTGTGCCGGCGCGGGCGACGAGTCCCGCCCGGGCTCCCGCGTAGGCGACTCCGACGCATGCGTAGGCGGCCCCGCCGGCCAGGAGCCCCCTGGCCCTCGGCTCGCCCTCGACGTAAAGGTCGTCGATCATGATGAGCCCGACGGACCAGACGTCCGGCCAGGGCGTCACCGGGTGGTGTCCGGTTCGAGCCGGATCGTCTTGGCTCCCTCCTTGAGGGTTCGCTTGGCGAGAATCTCAAGTCGATCGAGGCCGTCCGGATCGCGCATGTAGGCGAAGGCGTTGCTCGGCAGGTCGCCGACGTAGGAGCGGACGATGCACCTTCTGCCGTAGGCGATGATGCAGGCCTTGTCGGGGGTCAGGACGAAGTCGCCCTGCGACAGGTACACGGTGAGGTTCTCGGGGTGGACGAGCGGGAGGCCGTGGACGACGACCCCTTCATCCGTGACCCCGTCGGATCCTGCCCCGCCCGGCACCGTGTCGATCGCCAACTCGGCGTCGATGGGGAAGAAGACTCCTTCGCCGGAGCACGTGATGTGCATGAGGGTTGCTTCCAGCGGGAGCACGTCCCTGATGGCGGACGCGGTCCGGCTCGCGACGTCGAATCTGAGCACGGCGGTCGCCACGAACTCATCGTCGATGAACACCCGGAGTCCGCTGCCGGGTTGCGACATTGACGCCTCTATGCCTCTGTCCACGGGGCTCATGGATCGTTACTCTATGTAGGGATCCCGACGGATGGAGAGGCAGTGGGTTCCGGGGACTGGAGTCGCCTCGACGAGTCGGACGCTCCGGTCGATCCCGGTTTCGACTTCTCGGTGTACGACGATGCCTTCCTGTCCGCCGAACGCACGTTGCAGCGGCAACTCGCATCCGGGGAACCCCCGCCTGTCGCGCTGGGGCCCGACGACCTGCCCGCGATGATCGAGGCGTTACGCGCCGAGTCGGGGGGTCGGGACGCAGCACCGTAGGCCCGGATGGCTTGGCAGATCGACGGAGCGGCGCTCGGACCTACTTACGGTTTCACCAGGCTCGGGACCCGGAACTCATCGCAGTACCGCGATGATGAGACCGGCGACGGACGCCATAGCCGCCAGCAGGACGCCGGTCATCCACATCGTCTCCCGAGACCGTGCCTTGTTCGATTCGTTGATGTATTCGGCAATACGCAACAGGGCCTTTGCCTGGTCCGCACGTAGTCGCTCGTTGAGGCGGTCGGTGTGTGCGTCCACGTAGCTTTGGGTGGCGGTAGCCATCGACGATGTTCCTTCCTGAGACCGGCTGACGATCCATCGTACCGCGCCCGGGCGTCAAGGGCCGGACGGTTCACCTGACACACACGTGAGTATTTCACGGTTGCCGATATAACACGACTGTCGAGGACCGAAACCGTGGGGTCTCCGTGCCCGTATGGACTCTCCGGTTCGTCGAGGAGCAGCGGGCGCATGTGCGCGCACGCTCGCCTTGCCTGTGCGAACGCCTCACCCCGCATGCCGCGACGGGCGGTGCCGCCGGAGCATTGCGGGGGTCAGCCTTTAGCGGCTCTTGCTAGCCGCAGTAGCGGGCCAGGATCGGGTCCAGTTGGGCCACGGCCGAATCCATGGTCTCCTGCGCGTCGGCGCCGAGGGCGATGTCACCGAGGGCGGTGGTCACGATCTGCTCGTACTGGGTGAACGCCGGAGTCGGGGGCCGCGGTTGCCCGGCCACTGCGAGCGACTCGGCGAAGATGCTCTGCGGGTACACCTCGAAGAACGTCTGCAGATCCAGGATGGACTGGCGGACCGGCAGGGACTGGTAGTTGTCCGAGTACTTCTTGGACTGCTCCGGGTTGGTGGCGAACATCACGAACGCGGCGGCCTCGTCGGGGTACTTCGTCTTGGCGCTGACGCCGACCGTGACGCTACCCGTATGGGTGAACGGCGTGTTGAAGTAGGGCACCGGCGTGATCCCCCACTCGAAGTCGGCGTTGGCCTCCAGGACTCCCGCCACGAAGGGGGGCTCCAGGCCGAACGCCGCGGTCCCGTCGAGGAGGGCGTTCGGGATCCCGACCTTCGGCGTGATCTCCCACTCGTTGAACATCTTGGCGTAGAACTCGAGCCCTTCGATCGCCTCAGGCGTGTTCAGGTACCCGTCCACCGTGCATCCGTCGTCGGATATGGCCCAGAAGGTGCGGTAGGCGGACGAGTCCATGGCAGCATTCGGATCGCCCATCGACCTCGTCATGATGAGGTCCCGGTAGGCGAAGCCGGGCGTGCCGTCGCCGAAGGCCGACGGGGCCAGGCCCCACTCCGCGATCCCCTCATCCTGGATCTTCTGGAAGGCCGCCACGGCCTCCTCCCACGTCCAGGCCTCCGAGATGTCCTGCGGCGGGTTGATGCCCGCGGCGTCGGTCATGTCCTTGTTGTAGAAGAGGGCCATGGCCGACTGCTCCAGCCCGGGCGAGTACAGCACGCCCTGGTAGCTGTGCTCGGACCGGGTGGCGAAGAGGATGTCGTTCAGGTGCTCGTCGCTGATGTAGTCGTCGAGGGGCAGCAGCATCCCGGCCTCCGCGTAGGACTGGGTGAACGGCCCGTCGTAGAGGAGGATGTCGGGGGGATCGTCCGACGTCGCCACGATGCTGATCTTCTCGTACAGCTGGCCGAACGGCACTTCCTCGACCGCGATCTCGACGCAGGGTTCCACTTCCTTGTAGTCGGCGATGGCGATGTCGAGCGTGTCTCCCTGCCAGCGGAGCAACCGGAGCGTGATGATCTCGTCACAGGCGTCGGGGTCCTCCGCAGGAGCGGCCTCGGGCGCGGCGGTGGTGACCGCGGCTTCTTCGGGTTCCTCGGGAGCGGGTTCGGGAGCAGGCTCGGGCGCGGCGGTGGTGACCGCGGCTGCTTCGGGTTCCTCCGGAGCGGGTTCCTCCTCTGCTCCGCACGCTGACATGACCAGCGCTAGCGTCAATGCCGCGAACGCGGCGGCTCTCCATTTGCTCTTGCTCCACATGGCCCTGGGCCCTCCCTTGATTCGTGCCTGTCCGCCTGGCGCGGACCGTCACTACCTGGCAATACCTCCTATCGAGCGTGATAGCGGATCGAGGAGCCCGACGAGAACGTTGCGAACGGCTTCGGGAGCGATCCCGCGTGGGAGTGCTCGGGGAACGCAGCTTCCCGTCGGATCGGCTGGGATGCCTGCCATCATCTCTCGATCAAGGATGGGTCAACCCTAACCCTGGCCCGAGATCGGCGTCCACTGGTTTTCTTAGCATTCCGGATGTGCTGGGCGGATCATGGCCATACATGGGGATCCGGCTGCGTGGGTTTAGGTGGAGGCAATCGGCTCCGGACCGTCGTTGTCGGCATTACACGCCAACCCACGTTTCGCGGCCGGATGGGCCCTCTGTTCAGCGCTGAATACGCGGTCAAAGTAAGCTGTATGCCCCTGGATCTTGAACCAGGTACGTGTCGAAACAGGAGACCACACCATGGTCTCACGGCTGGGATCAGTCCCGGAACCACCGGGAGACGGCACGCCCGAGGAGGACGCGCCTTCTCCGCTCGAGGCGGCTCACTCGGAGATCGAAGCGAAGTTCCTGATCGAAGACGCCGCGCACGTTGAGGATCTGATCGACTCTCTCGACTCGTACGACGTGCAGTCCGCCTTGACCGTGGACATCGTGGATGACTACTGGGACACTCCCGGTTGGCATCTGTTCAGGGCGGGGTGGGCGTACCGGTGGCGCGACCGCTCGGGCGACAAGAGCATGACCCTGAAGTCCAACAAGCTGCGGGACGGGATCGTGCAGAAGCGCGAGGAGGTCGAGCGCCGGGTCACGGCCTTTCCGCAGGACGGCAGCCACCCTCTGGTTGCCGAGCATGTCGCCGACCGGTCCGGCGGTCTCCGGTCGGGGGACCTGCGGAAGCTCTTCCGCGTTCGGACGCACCGTCGCCTGTTCGACATCCGGCTGCCCGATGGTGCGCTGGTGGAACTGGGGATCGACCGGACGACCATCACCACCGACGGCCCGGTCAAGAAGCCGGCGCCGGGCCGCATGGCGTTCGTGGAACTGGAGATCGAGCTGAAGGAGGGTGGGGAGGAGTCGCTACGGCAACTGGCCGCGGAAACGCAACAACGGTTCGGCCTTCTGGCCGCCCGCCTCAGCAAGTTCGAACGGGGACTGCAGACCGCGGGCCTGTCGCCCCCGCGGGCTCCGGGAACGGTGTTGCTGGCGAGCACCCAGTTCGTTCTGGCGTTGCGGGAACGGAAGCCCGCGCCGTCCGATCCGGCCATCCACCTGGCTTACGGCCGCTTGCTCGAGCAGTTCGAGGAGATGATCGCCCAGGAGCCCAGGGCCTGGGAGGGTCTGGACCCCGAAGGCGTGCACAAGATGCGGGTGGCGACGCGCCGCCTCCGTTCCGCGCTGCGCGCTTTCAAGAAGGTGCTGCCCGCCTCGATCCGCTCGTTCAACGGCGAGTTCAAATGGCTCGCGGCCACGCTCGGCGGTGTGCGGGACCTCGACGTCGCCATGGGGAACCTCCCGGGCTTCCTGTCCGAGATTGCCCCGGAGGATGCTGCGCACCTGGACGACTACCAGCAGTATCTCGCCGACCGGTGGCAGGAGGAGCGAAGGCGTTTGCTGACCTGCCTGACCAGCCGGAGGTACGGGCGTCTGAAGGCGGACTTTGCGCAATCGCTCGAACGGGGTCCGTCCGCGCGCACCATGGAGGCCTTGGGTTCGGTCACGGTCGGCGACGGCGCGCAGCTGCTCATCGGTAAGCGCTACCGGGGTGTGGTGCGCCGTGGTCGTGCGATCACGTCCGCGTCCAGGGACGAGTCGCTGCATGCGCTGAGGATTCGATGCAAGCAGCTGCGTTACCTCCTCGAGTTCTTCCGGCCGGCCTATGGCGGGTTGCTGAAGGCGGAGACCAGGCGGCTGAAGAAACTTCAGGATGTGCTGGGCGAGTTCCAGGACGCATGCGTTGCCGGCCAGTTCCTTCGCCGCTACGCCGAAGGCTTACCCATGCGCAGCAGCAACCGAGGCCAGCTCATCGCATTGGGCCAGTTGATCGGCGGCCAGAACCGTCAGGCTGCGATGCGCCGGGCCGACTTCGCCCAGGCGTGGGAGCGGTTCGATTCCACCGGTGGTCGGAAGGGACTCGTCGCCCGCCTGGCGGAGAGCGGGGCCGACGTTACGGCGAACGAACCCAGGGACTGACTCCCGGACTCGTTGCCGATACCCGGAACGGACTGAACACCGCAGCGGGAAGCCTGGGACGCCGAGAACGCGAAAACACTCATACTTGACGGCCAACTATCCCCACCGTGTGACACCCAGGGGCGCACCACAGCCTGCGCAATACCCGGTGAGGCTCAGCGATCTAGTTGTTGAGCGTCTGCGCCAGGCCATCGGTTCTGAAAGTAGCCCGACCCCCGGTCGCTTCGAAGAAGTTCTCTTCGGAGGACTCATCCGCACCGATGAAGCTGAACCAAGCTATGTCGCTACTCAAGCTCTCGAGCAGCTTCGAATCCACTGTCGGATTCTGCTCATCCAACAGCAGAATCACTGCGGCCCTGAACTCACGTTGGGAGCTGGACACATGAGGAACCCGTCGCCCGTATGCAGCGATGACATCGGTTACGGTGAACGGCTCTATCCGGGTTGCAGAGAACACCCCAGATTCTTGATCGACCCACGCTCCATCAACGGCGACCCAAAAGTCAGGTACCTCTTCTGAAGGAATGAGACCTGCGAAGTAGAGCTCTAGTGGGCCATACGTGTAAGACCATTCCTGTTTGTCGGCACGGAACTGGCCATCTCCGAGATCGACGATCTGGTCGAAAGAAGAAGAGAACTCTCCACCAAACGCCCCGAAGATGTTGCTGAAGTCAGCAAAGTGTGAACCGTGCGCGAGGGGATGGTGGCCGTAGGCAGCCCACCTATGCATCACCTCGTGCAGAATGATACCCCGAAACCACCAGGGTTCACTGAAGTATGGGACTCCGTGGAGTTTCCCGGCTGATCCAAATTCGTTGCTATACGAGTATAGCGCTTGCCCAATCCCCTGTATATCATTGGCTACGGGGATATAATACCCACCGGCACCTATCTCAGACTCACCATCAATATTCACAATCACCAGAAAGTCAAAGTCATCTTCGAAATGGCGGTAGAAGGTCGACGTGTAGGCCAGGAGTCCTGAACCTTTTGCTACCGGCAATACAACCAGATTGTCGTTGTAAATCAATGGGCCATCTTCAACGGTCAAATCGCCGTCGCCAAGGGCGTAGCCGTGATGATAAACTTGGACACCCCTGGCTTCGAGAATCGGAATGAGTGTGTGGACGGACCGACGACTGAGAGGGTTCTCCGCCACATTCAGAGTCCGCAAGCTGTGGAGACGTAGAATCGGCGATAGATCATGGATCTCGTTATCAGAAAGCTGAAGGGTCTCGAGTTGAGGTAGGTCCGTCAGTCCTGAAAGGTCAGAAACCTGAGAACTGAACAGCGTAAGGTGACGCAGCCGTGCTAGACCTGACAGCGGTGATAGGTCGAGGTTATTGCTATCGATGCCGTTCAACTCAACCGTCTCGACAGCGTCCAGGTCACCAAGTTGAGGTGGCAGTTCGCCCGCGAGACCATTGTAATGTTGTACCAGTCGAACGACTCGGCCGGTGTGGTCAGTGGTGACTCCGTACCAATTCCCCAAGGGTTCGTCTGTAAGCCAGTTGTCGTTGACGTGCCAGTTGGGTCCGTCGGTGGCGTGATACAACGCAACAAGCGCGGCTCTATCCGACTCCGGCGAACCCGGGAACATTGCGTCGGACCCGGGCGCTTGCCGGGCAGCGGTCAGGGTGCCGTCGTTGATGGCTTTGAGCAGCACCATCATGTCGGCACGGGTGAAGTCCTCTGACTCCTCGGCTTGAAGGATCTCGTCGTAGAAGCGTTCCATGAACACGACCGCGTGCCGCTTGATGAGAGGCCGCTGCGGTTTGAACGTGCCATCGGTGTAGCCGGCGGTCACGCCGACCTCGACCGCCCATTCGACAGCCTCGAAGGCGTAGTGGTCCGGCGCCACGTCTGAGAAACGCCGGCTCGCTCCCTGTCGTGAAGGCGACTCGGCTGCGGTGCCGGACCCGGTCCCGCGGATGGTGCCGTCGTTGATGGCTTTGAGTAGCACCATCATGTCGGCACGGGTGAAGTCCTCTGACTCCTCGGCTTGAAGGATCTCGTCGTAGAAGCGTTCCATGAACACGACCGCGTGCCGCTTGATGAGAGGCCGCTGCGGTTTGAACGTGCCATCGGTGTAGCCGGCGGTCACGCCGACCTCGACCGCCCATTCGACAGCCTCGAAGGCGTAGTGGTCCGGCGCCACGTCCGGGAACCCGGTCGATACCACCGTTGTGTTGGTGGTTGTTGTCGCGCCGGCGGTCTCGATGAGCCAGGTGCCGTCGGCTTGCTTGGAGGCCTTGAAGTTGTAGGTGACTCCGTTGAAGGTCGTGCCGCGCATGTCGATACCCGTTCCGGAGGCGGCGAAGATGAAGTGCCCCCAGCCGGCGTCATCGACCGAGAACTCCTGAGTCGTGCCTGGGTAGGTGCAACTCTCCCCCGGACCCACCACCAGGCCCGCGTAGCAGTCGTCGCCGGACTGCGCCGCTGCGACAGCACCCACAGCCAACACCGCGACCACACTCGATGCCGCAACCCATCGCTTGAGAATCAACGCGGACAGCATCCTCAGTCGTCCGAGTCCGGCGAGCGCGTCGGCCACTGGAACGCGGACCGCGCTTCGGAAAAGGGCTACAAAGAGCTTGCGCCCGGTTTGGGTGGTCAGTCAACTTAGCCGCTTCCCTCATCGGGTTTAATAGTTGATACTACTATACGGTTCGGTGAGGAAGCCACGCAGCCGTGTCCGGCCCCGGTCGCTGACACGTTCGGAGGCGGCGATGAGAAGCCCCCGTATCCGATCAAACACCGACCGGAGCTACCGACTCCAAGGCAACCGAAAGGAGACCACCCCACTGACCGCGCAGTTCTTAACCGGCCGATACAGCGCAGTTTTTCGACCGGCCTTGACGGCCTCGAGGGTGATAGCCTCCCGGAGAGATTTGTCGGGTGGAGGGGCGAGTGTCGGAAGATCTGATCATCGATTGCGACACGGGTTCCGACGATGCGATAGCGCTGCTGGTGGGCGCCCTCCATCCGGACCTGAACCTGATCGCGGTCACCACGGTCGCCGGGAACTGTCCCGTCGAGATCACCACATTGAACACCCTCAAGGTCCTCGAGAGCGCCGCCATCTCCGGGGTCCCCGTGTACCGGGGGGCCGACGGTCCTCTCATCGGCCAGATCGACCGTAGCGCGGGTTGGCCCCAGGATCTGGACCTGCCGGAGCCGTCGATCGCGGCCGAGCCGGTGCATGCGGTCGATTTCCTCGTCGAGACATTGGCGACCGCGGAGACTCCGATCACGCTTGCCGCGGTCGGCCCGCTGACCAACCTCGCCCTGGCGTTCCGGATGCGTCCGGGGATCGTCTCGAACATCGAGCGGATCGCGATCATGGGGGGCGGCATCGCGGTCAGCAACATCTCGGCCAGCGCCGAGGCCAACATCTACTGGGATCCCGAAGCCGCCGACGTCGTGTTCCGGGCGGGCGCGCCGATCGAGATGTTCCCCCTGGACGCCACCCACATGGCCCCCGTCACCTCCGGCGACGTGGCCCGCTGGGCCGAAGCCGGGACCCCGGCCGCCCTGACCGCCGCCGCGTTCCTGCCGGAACGGATCCACATGTACGAGTCGAGGATGCCCGTCGAGGGAGGCGGCGCTCCCGTGCACGATGCGCTGGCCGTGGGCGCATTGGTCGATCCGGATCTGGTGAGGTTCGAACGGGCCAATGTCGAGATTGAACTGCACGGGACCCTCACCCGGGGCCGCACGGTCGTCGACCAGCGACCGCACACCTTCCTCGCCTCGCAACCCAAGAACGCCCGGGTGGCGGTCTGGGCGGATCGCGAGCGTTTCCTCGACTTCCTCTCCCGGATCTTCCACTCCCAGGAGTCCGGGGACGACGACAGATGAGGTAGGCGCAGCAGACCTCCACGCCGCAGGGGAGCCGACATGGCCAAGGTAAGAACGAAGACCCGGTACTCCCGCTTCACCACCGTGGCCGGCTTCCTCGGGCCGTTCCTGGTGTTGCTGGTGGTCTTCCGCCTCATACCGATCGCCGAGGTGGCACTGACGAGCCTGCAGTATTTCAACCTGCTCCGCCCCGACGAGCGCCTCTTCATCGGGGTGGATAACTTCGTCAGGCTGGCGTCCGATCACAGGTTCCTGAAGTCGATGCAGGTCAGCGCCACCTTTGTGGTGGGCATGATCGTCCTTCAGATCCCGCTGGCGCTGGGGTTGGCGCTCGCCCTGCGCGGCTCGCAGCGGGGAATCCGCCGCATCCGCACGATCGTGTTCTCCCCCGTCACGATGTCGATCGTGGTGGTGACGGCGATCTGGCGGCTGCTGCTGGACCCGGCCAACGGCATTTTCAACGGGGTGCTGGAACGCCTCGGTTTCGAGGGTCTCGACTTCATCACCAGCACGTCGCAGGCGCTCCCGTCGCTGATGCTGATGATCATCTGGTACCAGATCGGGTTCACGATGATCCTGTTCGTGGCCGGCCTCCAAGCCATCCCAACGGTCTATGCCGAGGCCGCCGCGGTGGACGGCGCCGGACCGTGGCAGCGGTTCCGGTTCGTGACCCTCCCGCTCCTGTCGCGAACCACCGTGTTCGTGGTGGTCATCATCACGATCTTCAGCTTCCAGCAGTTCGCCCCGGCCTACGTGATGACGCGTGGCGGGCCGAGCGACAGCACGTTGTTCGTGGTGTACTACCTCTACCAGCAGGCTTTCAGCTTCCTGGACCCGGGCTACGCATCGGCGATAGCCGTGGTCTTCCTCGCCACGGTGCTGGTGGTGGCGCTCCTCCAGCGGCGGCTGCTGTCGAGGACGGACGCCTGAGATGGCCGGGCTGAAGCTGATCAGGCGCCGGCGGCGGGAGGCGGAGCAGGCGCCGATGCGGCTGAGCGCTCCGGTGCCCGGATACCTCCGGGTGGCGCTCGGCATCGCCGTGGCGCTGGTGTTCATCGCCCCGGTGTGGTGGGTGGTGGCGGCGTCGTTCAAGCCGCAGTTCGCCATCTTCCGTGACGCCGCGCCGGTCACCGCCGCCACGTTCCTCCCGTTCGACGCCACCCTCGACAACTACCGGGAGGTGTTCGGCCGCCTCGGCATGGGTCGGGCACTGATCAACTCCACCATCGTGGCCGTATCCCAGGTGATCCTGACGCTGGTCCTCTGCTCGACGGGCGCCTACGCGTTCTCCCGCCTGCGGTTCCCGGGGCGGAGGGTGCTGTTCATCATCATCCTGGGAACGCTCCTGGTGCCCTTCGAGTCGATCCTCATCCCCATGTACCTGATGGCGAGCCGCCTCGGGCTCGGGGACATGCTGCCGGCCGTTTTCCTGCCGGAGATCGCCAGCGCCTTCGGCCTGTTCCTGCTGCGGCAGGCCTTCGACGACGTCCCCCGCGAGCTCGACGATGCCGCCCTGGTCGACGGGGCGTCCCACTTCCGGGTCTACTTCGATGTCCTCCTCCCGAACATCAAGCCGGCCCTGGCGACCCTGTCGGTGATCACCTTCCTCTGGTCCTGGAACGGTTTCCTGTGGCCCCTCGTGATCATCCAGCGGCCCGAGCTGCAGCTGATCCAGGTGGCCCTGGCCCAGACGGTGGTTCCCGGCGAGCTGCCCAACTGGGGGGCGATCCTGGCCGGCGCGACGATCGCCACGGTCCCGGTCCTGATCCTGTTCCTCCTCCTGCAGCGATACATCGTCCAGGGATTCACCGAAAGCGCGATGAAAGGATGACCGATGAGCCGGACAGCCGTTGACCTCCCGCTCTATCCCGGGTTCGAGGGCCCGTACTCGCAGGGCGCCGCCGGGGGCGGCATCCTGTACACCTCCGGCCAGCTCCCGTTCGACCCGAAAGCCGGGAGGATCGTGGACGGCTCGGTGGAGGCACAGGTGAGGACCTGCTTGGAGAACATCGAACGGATCGTCGTGGCCGGAGGCTCCGACATGGACTCGGTCATACGCTGCTGCGTGTTCGCCCGCCGCTACACCGACTTCCAGGCGGTCAGCCGGGCCTACGCCGAGGCGTTCGACGAGCCCTACCCGGCCCGGACGTTCATCACAGTGGCGGACCTCCCGGAAGGGGTCGACGTGATCATCGAGGCCGTCGCGTTCGTGCCGGAACCCGGCCGGCCATCCGAGGATGAATGAGAGGATGAAAGTGGCTACCTCAGACCGGACGACGAAGACCGAACACACGGAACTGCACATGTGGCGGGAGATCCACCGCCAACCGGAGGTAGCGGCCCTGAATCTCGATAACGAGGATGGGCTCGGGAGGGCGGCAGCGTGGATCGCCGAGCAGGGCCCGAAGCATCTCCACTTCGCGGGGTGCGGCGACTCGCGGTTCACCGGGAAAGTGGGCCGCTACGCGATGTCCCGGTGGGCAGGGATGCCGTCGGCCGTACACCAGTCGTTCGACGCCCACTCCTACCTGCTGGAGGAGATCAGCGGAGGGATCCTCCTGGCCTACTCCAACTCCGGGGAGTCCCAGTCGACCGTGGCCTGTGCCGAAGCCGCCGCGATCCGCGGTGTCCCGGTACTCGCCGTCACCGGCCACGAAGGGTCGCGGCTGGCGCGGCTGGCCGACCACGTCCTGGTGACCACCCTGCCCGAAGCACCGGTCGCGGCGTCGCACACCACGAGCCACACCGCCATGATCGCATCGACCCTGGGCCTCGCCGCCCGGGTCGCCGCGATCCGGTCCAGGGAAACCACCTCGATCGACCGGGCGCTGGCGAGCGCGCCTGCCGCGATGCGCGACACGATAGAGATGGCGGGACCGAAGGCTCAGGAGACAGCAGCACGGCACAGGTCCAGGGACCGCTGGGTACTGCTCGGCGCCGGTCCGCATCACGCCACCGCTCTCACCGGGGCGGCGAAGCTCTACGAGACGGGCTACGTACCGGCGATATGCGAGGCCCTCGATGAGTACGCACACGAGCAGATGTTCATCCTCGAACCGGGGGACCCGGTCCTGGTGGTGACATCGCGAGGGCTATCGCACCGGAAGGCGGTGGAGATCGCCGACGGTGTCTCCGACCTGGATGGCGACCCGGTCATCGTCTCGGAACTCGAGCCCTCGGACCTTGGTGGCCATCGGGTACTCCCGGTCGCGCCGCTAGCCGAACCCGTCGAGGAGGTAGCCGCGCTGACCCACCTAATGCCCTTGCAGCTCTACGCGCTCCACCTGGCGCTCGCCCGGGGACAGGACCCGGACCGCGTCAGGTACTTCGCGGTGAACATGCGCCTGATCGGCCAGGGCAAGACAATACAGGACGCCGATCTGTAGGTCTGTCCGGGAAGACCCGTCGATAGGATCGTTGCGATGGTCGATCGCTCTCAAGACATCGATGGCTTCCGGAACTGGGCTGTGGGGAACCTCGTCGACAATGCCACCAGGGGGTGGTTTGCAGAGTGGCTGGTCGGCGAAGCGCTCGGCATTATCGGCGACGGCGACACTCGCGCCGAGTGGGACTCGGTCGATCTGCGGTACAGAGATCTCAAGATCGAGGTCAAGGCCTCCGGTCTCAGCCAGAGCTGGAATCGTGAGAACCGGTCGACGCCGAACTTCCGGATCCCTCCCCGCAAGATGGCCTGGGACGCGGCTACCGACACATGGGAGAGTTGCGATCCGCCCAGGCGGGTTGCCGACGTGTACGTGTTCTGTCTTCATCGAGCAGTGCCGGCGACGAACGAGAACGTTGCCGATCCGGCTCGCTGGACCTTCTGGGTGATCCCGACAGCGAGGCTCGACGACCAACTCGGCGCCCAGAAGACCGTGCGGGTGTCAACGCTCGACAGCCTCACGACGCCCCAGCGATGGTGCGAACTGCGAGACGTTATAGATCGTTGTGGCAGGTGAGCCGTCTGGTCGACCCCCACCTGGTCCCTGCAACCGGCGAGCATCGAGGGGTGCTGGTGTGGCGGTGGGGAACTCCGGTGTCGGTACTGTCGTCGGCGCCCGTGGGCGGTGGACCGGGTGTGGCGGAGTGGGTGCTCAACATTGGCGTCAGATCGGACTACGACCGCACCGACCTCTCCGACCATGCCGATGAAGTGGCGGCCGAGTTGGATCTGCGGGGAACCGGGGTGGCGATGTTCACGGCGGTGGACCTGAGCCGCCGGCAACGCAGCACCGCGGTAGGGGTGGTGGTGGACGCCACCGTGGGGATCAGCCATCCCACCTGGGCCGCCGGAACGCCTGCGACTGAGACGCCCGCGGCGGGAGGCACGATCAACCTCGTGGTGCAGCTGCCTGTCGCACTGGACCCGGGGGCGGCAGTGAACGCGGTGATCACAGCCACAGAAGCCAAGGCCCAGGCGTTGGCAAACCGAGGGATACCTGGGACCGGGACCGCCACCGACGCGGTCACGATCGTGTGGCCGGCCAAGGCCGCTGCGGAGCGGTTCGCCGGTCCGCGGTCACCGTGGGGCAGCAGGATCGCTCAAGCCGTCTACCAGGCAGTACGGGCTGGAGCTGAACGAAGGAGTTGAATACGAAGCCGGGGCCTGCCGGAACTCGACCCGTTCGCGGGCATGGTGGTACCTAGCCGGAAGCGGCGCCGACTATGCCCACAGGGTGGAGATGGGCGCCGCCAGTATGCCGTCACCCAGTTCGAAGGTGTCCCGGCCCGTGTGGAGCACAACACCGCCCGCGAAGCGGTCCTGCATCGTCTGGGCCAGCCACGACAGGTGGCGGGCGTGGGAGCTCCCGACGCCGGCCGCGGCTTTGATCTCCACGCCGACGATCCGCCCGCCGGCCAGTTCTGCGATCACGTCCACCTCCCGGCGGCCGTCGTACTCGCGCAGGTGCGAGAGCCGGTAGCGGGTGCTCGACACGGCCGCTTGGGCCTGCAACTGGGCCACCACGAACGTCTCGATCATGGTGCCGAGCAGGTCGCCGCTGGCCAAGACATCGTCGATGCCGACGCGCAGGATTCCCCCGAGCAGGCCGGAGTCGACCATGTAGCGCTTGGGCGCCCGGGTGAGGCGCTTGAGCCGGTTGGTCGCCCAAGCCGGTAGTTCATTCACGACCGTCAGGTCCCGCAACAGCGCATCGTACGACAGGGCTGTCTTGCGGCTGATACCGGCCGCGTCGTAGACCGTCTTGTGCTGGACCACCCGTCCGGAGTTGATCGCGTAAGCCTCCAGGTAGCGCTGCAGCCGGTAGGCATCGGGTTCGGGCGCCGAGAGTGCGGGCATCGCGCAGGGCGATCTGGTCGGCATAGCTCTCGAGCCATGCTCGGGCGCCGCGGTCGCTCAGCTCGAGCGCAGGCTCGGGGAACCCGCCGCGGAGAGCGAACTGCAGATACGATCGAAGATCGACCGGAGCTCCCGGGGCGCCTTCCGGCCAATCGCCCTCCGCAATGCGGTCTATGAGCGGACGCACGGGCCGATGCTGTTGCTCGGCCACGGTCATCGGGTGCATGCGCAGCATGACGACCCGGCCGGTGAGAGGCCAGAACCGGTCGCCCGGGTCGGTTCGGGCTGATCCGGTGATGAGGAAGCGTCCGGGTCGCCGGTCCGCGTCGATGGTCCGCTTGACGGCGCCGAGCACCTCCGGCACCATCTGCCACTCATCAAGCAGCACGGGCTCGGCACGGCCGCGCAGTGCAGCATCGGGGCTGGCGCGGAATGCGGCGGCCTCGTCGGAGTCCAGGCGGACGACACTGCTGACGAGACGGAGGGCGGTCGTGGTCTTGCCGCAGGCGCGCGGCCCCACGACCATGACGGCCGGAAGCTCTCCGAGGTACTCCTCTAGGAGCGTGTCGACGAGGCGGGAGACGTAGCCCTCCATGAGGGAAGTCTAGCAAATCGGAGCTAATTCCCGGTCACACACGTTATTGATTCCCGTTTTCACACATTGTCTGACCACTGCTGAGGAGCTACTGAATCCGATCGAGTTCGGTTCCGACCTCCACGCTTCCATCTGGCGGCCGGCGAAGGGGGTGTGGCTCAACCCCAGAGTCCAGGCGGGCGCGCCGTGTATCGATGGAACCCGGGTTCCCACAAGACTGGTAGCCGACCTCGAAGCGGTGGGCGACCACATCGAGGACATCGCAGACGACCTGAGCCTGAACATCAACCAGGTACGCGCTGCCCTCCAGTACGAGCTCGCTGCCTGAGCGTCGAAGACAGCGGCGTAGACCTCCCCGACCTTCGCCTCCTATTCGATGAGAACCTTCCTCGGAGAGTGGCCGGTGCGCTGCGGGAACTCGGATACAGCGTGAGCTATGCGGGGCACGAAGGAGACGGCGCTCCTCCTCGAGGCTCCTCCGACCAGACGATCATCGAGTATGCCCGATCTACCAACCAGGTAGTGGTCACCTCGAATCACGACATGATTCTGCTCTGCCTCGAACAACCACAGCCGGTAATCTGGTTGGATCCCCACGGGAGTCAGATCACTCGGGATGAGATGGTCATTCTTGTGTTCAGGGCGGCGCGTGAATGGGAAGCCATGTTGCAGAGCGCGACCGGAGATCGCCTTTCGTCAAGGTGACCGTGGGGCGATCTGCATCCGGGGTACCGAATGTACCGGCGGGCACATCGGTCTCGCCGTCGTCGTTGCGGCCCCAGCATTCCACCGACCCGTCCACACGCAGCCCGCACGAATGATGTCCACCGGCGGAGACCTGGGTGAACGAACCTGACGGCGCTGTGGCCTGCCCGAGCTGGTTGTTGCCCCAGCATTCCACCGACCGGTCGGTGCGCAGCCCGCACGAATGGGTGAGACCGGCGGAGACCTGGGTGAACGATCCGGACGGCGCTGTGGCCTGCCCGAGCTGGTTGTTGCCCCAGCATTCCACCGTTTCGTCGGTACGTAGCGCGCACGAGTGATGTCCACCGGCGGAGACCTGGGTGAACGATCCGGACGGTGCTGCCGTCTGCCCTTCCGCGTTGTTGCCCCAGCACTCCACCGTTCCGTCGGTACGGAGCCCGCATGAATGGAAGCCGTTGGCGGAGACCTGGGTGAACGATCCGGACGGTGCCGTCGTCTGCCCGGACCGGTTGTTGCCCCAGCACTCCACCGATTGGTCGGTTCGCAGCCCGCATGAATGTTGCACGGCCGCGGAGACCTGGGTGAACGATCCGGCCGGTGCGGTCGCCCGCCCGAGCACGTTGCGGGTCCAGCACTCCACCGTTCCGTCGGTGCGTACCCCGCATGAGTGCTGCGCAGCGGCGGAGACTTGGGTGAACGATCCGGCCGGTGCGGTTGCCTGTCCTTCCGCGTTGTTGCCCCAGCATTCCACCGTTCCGTCGGTGCGTACCCCGCATGAGTGCACCCAACCGGCTGAGATGACGCCGGCGGTAACTCCGGCCCTCGGTGTGGTGGGCTGTACGGTGGCGGTGGTGGTGCCTGGCCAGGTGAGAGTGTTGGACCTGGCCGTGCCGTGGGCGTTGGAGACGACTACCCATACTTGTTCGTCTGGATACCCGTACCAGCATCCTCCGTCACTCCAGTTCGTGGAGGTCGGCCAGTGCCATGTGGCTGTGTGCCAGGGTTGCTGGGGGTCGCGGCTCGACCAGCAGGCCACGGTGTAGTCACCTTCGAGGGCGTTCTGGAGGGTGATGTCCAGATTCCGGCAGTGTGGGGAGCTGCAGCCGGGCTGGCCTTGGGCGCTGTCGCCGGCGGCCAGGATGACCGCGGCCTGATCACCGCCGACCGCGGGAATAGTTTCGGGCAGGCTCTCGCCGGTTATGAGCCGGTGGAGTTCTCGTATCGCCGCGGCCGGGTCCACGATGCCGTGCCCGAGGTCATCGGTCCTGCCTTGGCCTTTGTCGTCGGCGGTTGTGTACAGAGCGCTCATGATCTGGTTTACAGTCGCTTGCGGGTATCGGGCCTTCATGTGAGCGACCACCGCGGAGACCACGGGCGCCGACATGGAGGTCCCGGACTCGACCTGTACCTGGCATGTCGTAGTCGAGGGGCATGGATCGTCGGGTCCGGCTGTATAGGCGCGGACGGTGGAAAGGATCCTGTGACCCGGTGCGGCTATATCGACATCCGAGTTGGAGGTGCTGAATGCGGCCCGATTACGGTCGGAGTCCGTCGCTGCCACGGCGATGACCTCAGGATACGAAGCTGGGACCCGATCCTGGTTGTGCGCTGCACAACCTTGGTGCTCCCATCCGAAGGCGTGATTACCGTTCGCGTCCGTCCATTGAGTGTTGTCGCCGCAGTTACCCCCCGACGCGACGACAACCACGTTCTGCATGGTCGCTACGCGGATCGCCCACTGCAGGGTATCGGTGCCGATCGCCTGAGCCACCTTGGTGATCACTATCGGAGCATCTATGCCCGGATAGTCTGCTTCTGGGTCCGCGCTGAATGACAAGTTGATCACATCAGCACGGCCAAGCCGGGCCAGGTTTACCGCCTGAGTGAAAGTAGGAACGATATTGGCACAGTGAACATCCTTCGTTCCCCCGAAAAAGGTCTTTACCGGAAGGATCTCGGCGTCCGGTGCCACACCTGCCACATCGTGGCTGTTGCCCTGCTCGGCGGCGACGATTCCTGCCACATGGGTACCGTGGTCACCATACGGATTGCTATGACAGGGATCGCCTGAACGCGACACGTTGTTGCTCAGGTCACGGTGCTTACCGTCCACACCATCGTCGATCACCGCCACGCTTACGTGGCTTCCCGACGGCCACCCACTCCACAGTTCGTCAGCAGCCAACTCCGGTAGATGCCACTGTTCCAGCGAGGGATCATCAAACTCGAAAATATGTGATGTGTCCGGTACAAGGCGCGTCACCGGCCGACTCACCGCGAACACCGTCGGATCCGACACGAACCCGGCCCGCACCTCCTCGACCGTGCGGCCGTCGAGCGGCACGTATTCCACGAACGCGCAGCCCCTATCAATACGAGCCACCTCGACCACATCGTCGTACGACGCCGGCAGATCCACCTCAGGACAGGCCGCCTTCGGATCCAGCGTCGCCACCGCCTCCGCCAACCGTTCCAGGTCGAGACCCGACAACGACGGCGTCACAAATGGGTCGAACCCCGCCGACTGACTGTCGACCCACCTGATCGCCCGGGCAAGGAAAGACGCCATCTGCGCCCGGGTGGTCCTGCCGCCAGGACAGAACCGGGCAGGATCGGTAGCGCATCCCGCGGTGACACCGGCCGCGGCGAGGCGGTCGATCGACCCCGCATGTACATTGCCGGCCGGCACATCGACAAACCCGGCCGGCGCTGCTCGGGGCATGTCGAACGCCCGAACCAGAAACGACGCCATCTGCCCACGTGTGACGGTCTGGTCCGGACAGAACCTCAGAGGATCTACCGCACAACCGGTCGTCACACCCAATTCGGCCAGCCGAGCGATGAACCCCGCCTCAGTGTCGGTAACCTCGACATCCGCGAATGGGGACACGGCCGGGCGGGTCGGCTCCGCCCCGTTGTCGAGAACCCGGACCAGCCACACCGCGAACGTGCGACGGCTAATTGCCTCACCCGGACAGAACCTTCCCTCACCACAATCCGTACCCTCCAACACACCCCGCGCCGCCAAGAACACCACATTGTCGTAATGAGCGTCCCCCGTCCCGATGTCAACGTACCCGGCATCGGTCTGAGCTGACAAAGGTGACGGAACCACCGATACCATCGGCAAGACCAGCACCACAGCCAACACAGCCCGCACTGACGCGGAACCGCCCAGTCGCACGCGCCTGCCCGTCACTGAAGGTGCCCACCTCTTTTCGACCGTCTTCGGTCCCGGGAGTTCTGCGGGTGGTGGCGCTTGGCATAGTCGGGGGAGATGTGGCCGTCGGCCAAGTCGGCTTGGACGGCTTGGGGATCACGTTCGAAGGGGTCGCCGTATCCGCCTCCGCCGCCGGTGTAGCAGCGGACGGTGTCTCCTTCGCGAAGGGGCATGCGGTTGGTCTTCAGGCGGCGGGTTTCTCTGGGGGTTCCGGAGTTGATGACGACTTCGGGGGGTGCTCCGCCCAGGCCGCCGAAGAGGCCCCAGGCGGGGTTGCCGGAGCGTTCGAACCAGAGGCTCATCTCGGTGTCGGTGGTCATCCGGTACTCGCGGATGATGCCGTTGCCTCCCCGCCAGCGGCCGGGGCCGGCGGAGTCCTGGCGGTATCCGTACTCGGTGATCAGGGCGGGGAACTTGGACTCGAACACCTCGATGGGCATGTCGTGGAAGTTGCCGGACAGGGTCCAGATCATGCCGTCCTCGCCGTCGCGGCCGTGGGAGGCGCCCCATCCGCCCACGTGCGGTTCGTTGTCGAGGAAGAGTTCGTCGGTGCGGGGGTTGATGCCGGTGAACTGGAAGATCATGCCGTCGCCGTAGTGGGCGGCTGGGACGGTGTCGGGGAGGGCGGGGGAGAGGGCCGAGCAGATCAGGTCGATCATCAGGCCCAGGGGGGTGAAGTAGAACTGGCAGGCGGCCGGGGACCGGGCATGGAGGATCGATCCGGGCCGGGTCTTCACCTCCAGGGGCCGGAACGTGCCTCCGTTGACGGGGTGATGGGAGTTGAACAGGTACTTGAACGCCAAGCGGCAGGCGGACAGGGTCTGCACGGCCCCGCAGTTGATGGGGCCCTGGCCGGGTCCGTCGGCCTCGGTGAGGTCGAAGAGCAGGCGCTCGCCCTCCACGTTGATCCTGACCTTGATGCGGACCGGGTCGTCCCCCACCCCGTCGGAGTCCAGGAAGCCCTCGGCGGTGTACTCGCCGTCGGGGATGGCTCGGATGGCTTCGCGGTCGAGCTGCTCGCTCTGGCGGAATATCTCCTCGGCGGCAGCCTCCACGGTGTCCCGCCCGTAGCGGTCGAAGAGGGCTCCCAGGCGGTGCTCGCCGATCGAAGCCACCGCGAACTGGGCGGTCATGTCGCCGATGGCGGAGCGGGGGAAGCGCACGTTGGCCTCGATGATGTCCCAGATGTCCTGCACGGGCTCGCCGTTTCTCACCACCATGGTGGGGGGCAGGCGGACCCCCTCCTGGAAGATCTCGACCGAATCCATCGGCACTCCCGGGTCCTTGGCGCCGATGTCCAGCCAGTGGGCCCGGGAGGCGGCGAAGCCGGCCAGGTCGCCCTGGTAGAAGATGGGGGCGAAGACCGTAACGTCGTGCATGTGGGTGCCGGTCAGGTAGGCGTCGTTCATGATCCAGATGTCGCCCTGGCCCCATACGGACCGCCCGAACATCTCCTCGGTGGCGAGGGTGCAGGCCTCCAGGTTGCCCAGGAACAGCGGGACTCCTGACGACTGGCCCAGGACCCGGTGCCGGCTGTCGATCAGCGCCACCGCGCAGTCCTTCGACTCGTAGATCACCGGCGTGTAGGCGGAGCGGATCAAGGCCGCGTTCATCTCCTCGGCGGCCATGATGAAGGCGTTACGGAGGATCTCGATCGTGATCGGGTCGGGTTTCATGCCGGTGGAACTCCGATGTCGGGCAACCACTTGCTTGGAGTGGAGCGGTACCGCCGCCACTCGCCTCACCGTAGCCCCGGAACCGGGATGTCCTGCAATCTCCGGGTTCGGGACGGGTCAGAGTTCGTACTTCTCGCCTTCGAAGACCGTTGCTCGTATGGGGATATCGCGGAGGGATTCGACGTCCACCTGGTAGGGGTCTGCGTCGAGGATGGTGAAGTCTGCTCGCTTGCCCCAGCGCAACGATCCGATCTCGTCTTCGAGTCCGAGGACGTACGCGGCGTTGGTGGTGATGGCTCTGAGCGCCGCGTCGAGGGAGGCCCGCTCGTTCGGGCCCATCAGCGCGCCGGATTCGGTGAGACGGTTGGCGGCGACCCAGGCGTTGTTGAGGGGTTTCGCCGGTGCCATCGGGAAGTCTGAGTGGACGGCGAACCGTACTCCTGCACGCTCGAGGGAGCCGAGCCTTGAGATCTGGGACGCCCGTTCGTATCCGAGGGTGTGGGTGGCGAAGGCTTCGGAGAGTTCGTATACGTAGTAAGCGTTGACCGAGGCGACACCCCCGACGGCGGCGATACGGTCGACCTGTTGCGAGGTCGAGATGCCGAAGTGTTCGAAGGTGAAGCGGTGATCGAAGCGGGGACGTTCGCGCTGGAGCTTCTCGAGGGTGGACAGGGCCAGTTCGACGCCGAGGTCTCCGCTGCAGTGCACATGTATCTTCAGGTCGGCGTTCCAGAGGATCCGGGCGATCTGTTCGAACCTCTCGGGGGGTGTTATCCATTCTCCGTGACGACCGTCGAGGTGGCCGGGGGGCTTCAGCATCAACAACTCTGCGAAGAACCCGCCGTCGGCGAAAAGCTTGACGTGGTCGCTGAACCGCAGGCGGTGGGTGTTGCGCGTTGGATACGCCAGGACGTCCTCGAGGAATCTCCGGTCGCTTCGTACGTCGCCGTCCGGTCCCGCGGCGTAGGCCATCAGGTGGATCCGGAACGGCGTGTCCGGCTGTTCCATCACCGCCAGCAGATGTGCCCACTCCTCTTCGAATCCGTAGAAACCGAAGGCGGCGTCGCCGATGGTCGTGTGGCCACCATGGTGGATGACCTGGCGCATCCGGTCCAGCCCGTTGCGGAATCGGTCTGTCCCAAGGATGAAGCTGCGGAGGTGGTGCAACGCCACGTCCAGGCCCGTCTCGAAAAACCGGCCCGCCTCGAGGTCGATCTGGGGGTGGCGGCCCGTCGTGGCCGTGTCCAGGTCCATCCACCGCAGGCAGGCGTCGTTCACCACCAGCGAGTGGTATCCCCGGTGCCACACCACTATGGGACGGCTTGTCGAAATCTCGTTGAGGGTGCGCCGGTCGATGTCGCCGTGCCATATGGGGTGATGGCCGAACGCGAACAGCGGTTCGGCGGACGCCAGGCCGGCTTCGATGTCGACCAGACGGGCTCGGAACTGCTCCTGGTCATGTACGGGTTCGATTTGCTCTCCCAGGAGATCCCACCCCACCGCCGTCGTGAAGTGCATGGGCAGCAGCATCGCGGCCATGGAGGGATGCAGGTGGGGATCGATGAACCCCGGCATGATGCACCGGTCCCTGAACGTGTCGTCAACCTCGTAACTGCGCGATTCAAGCCATGGCCGCATCGTCTCCAGTGTCCCGACCTCGACTATGCGACCGTTGCGCACCGCGACCGCTTCCACCACGGGCAGCGACGGTTCCATCGTTCGCACCGTGCGAGCCAGGAACACGGTTATCTCAGCCATGTAGTCCTCGCCATCCCCGGTGGGTCGCGCCACTCCTCAATCCGATCGGCCTACCGGTCGGAGATCTGCACGATCTCGAGCTGGGAAGCCGAGAACCCGGCCACTGCCAACCCCTCGGCTAGAGCGATCGCGACCTTGACCATCGAGCCGTCGTGTCGCGCCCGGTTGTGTATCTAGCGGTGTCGCTCGGAGGCTTCGGTGACTCCTTCCCTTCATGCGGTGTTGCCCGGTGTTTGCCCGATCTTCGCGAGTGAGTCCGATGGACGCCACAACGCGCCGATGGGTAGCGCCCACACGCGGTCGCCGATCCGGAACGGGAACTGTCCGGCGTAGAGGACCACTCCGAGATGGAAGCGGTCACCCAGTTGGTCGCGCAGCCATATGAGGCTTCTGGCGTCGTGGCGACCCACTCCGGTCGATGACTTCACCTCCAGCCCGACGATCCGGCCGCTCCGTTCGAGTATGCAGTCGATCTCGCGCCCGGAACGGTCCCTGAAGTGGAACATCTCGGTGGCGGTGGAGACCGCCTCGAGATGGGGTCGGAGTTCGCTCACGACGAAGGTCTCGAACAGCTGTCCGACGAGGGTCGCGTCCCGCGCCAGGGTGTCCTCGTCGGCATGGAGCAGATGGGCGGCCAGACCCGGGTCGACGATGTGGACCTTCGGCGATCTCGTGAGGCGGTATAGCCGCTTCGAGTGCCAAGCCGGTATGCGGGCGATGATCGACAGATCCTCCAGCAGGCGCACATGGGCGTCGGCAGTAGCAGCGGCGACGCCAGCGTCCCGCGCGGTGGCCGCATGGTTGAGCACCTGGCCGGTTCGGGCCGCGCACGACGCCAGCACCGTTCGCAGCTTGGTCGGTCTCGGGGCCCCGACCGCGATCTGGGGAGCGTCGAACTCGGTCAGCTGCTCGACGTAGCTGGCGAACCAGCGTGACCGGGAGCGTCCGGACAGACGTAGCACGTCCGGGAAGCGACCGGCGACTAGACGCCTTAGGTAGTCCGATCTGGTGAGATTGCAGGCTCCTCCGTTCGGTGGGTCGGCTGCCGAGAACAGCTCTTCGATCGGGTTGTACACCCGGTCATGTTCGATCTCGCCCTGGGTCAGTCCCGACATTCGCACCCGGATGAGGCGACCGGTACCCGGCCAGGTGGCGGCTTGGTGAGCCGCCCGCACCGAGCCGGTAAGGATGAACCGGCCCGCCGTGCGGGAGCGGTCGGTGTCGACGAATCGCTTCACCGCGCCCACGATCTCGGGCGCTTCCTGCCACTCGTCGATCACCACCGTTCCCCGGGAGGCGGCAAGGAGCCCGTCAGGATCTTGGCGGGCGGCAAGCTTTGGGCCGGGCATGGAGAGATCGATGGTGGTGTCCGCGAACCGGCCGGCCGACGTGGACTTACCGGCGCCGCGCGCCCCCACCAGGAGCACCGCGGGGAAGATCGACAGCAACTCTTCTTCGAGCAGGCGCTCGACGATTCTCGGGTATCGGTTCACCATGTTGCCAGGAGACTAACCCCTGCCGAAGGATATTATGAGATTTGCGCCACTTAAATTATAAGATCTGCGCTATACAAACTATGAGATTTGCGGCTCTGAAACTATGCGATCCGCGTTCACGGTTGTCTCCGAGTCTTTGACTCGGGTGGGCTTCATTGCGGAGTCTTCATCGCTGGCACGTTTGTATTCGTCATACGCTCAGCCACTCGTCACGTGAAATCCCGGCCTGGCGCAAGATTCGCCGGAGTAAGGGCACGCCCACTTCCTGACCGGAATGCGGGTTCGGGATGATCAGCGGATACCTTCGATCTCGATGCACCATGTGAAAGTGTTTCGATCCCGGGATCGGTCCTTCCCAGCCGAAGCGGTGGAGCTTCCTTACAAGATCGCGGTGACCGACGGGGGTTATCCGTCGGCTCATCAGCCAAGACTTATGCCACCCATGGCAGGGAGGGGTGGTTGGTTCCCGGTCCGTAGGTGAACCGCAGCCCAATCAGCCAGCGCATCTTCCAACTCCCGAACGGCCGCTTCACGGGTAGGCCCGCAAGCCCAGGCACCCTTGCAGGCCGGGACAGTAGCGAAGTACCCGGCAGGATCGCTGATGGCTTCCACCTCGGCGTGGGCGATCGCAGCCTTGGCCCATCGACCGATCGTGGTGGTGTCGTATGCGGTTGTTGCGACAGTGTCGGTCGCGGCCATCGGTGACCCCCTCTTGCGCTTGCTCACTCTAGTATACCGAGTAGCGGTGTAATACATTCCTCAACGATGCGGTGAAAATACTGCATGTGACTGTCTCCAAGCCCGAGAGGTGTCCGCTAGGAAGTGGTGCAGAACATGCTACTGCGAAGCCGCTTCGATGATCAGGCAGCCGTACGGGTCGATGGTGGCCGACGCTTCCGGCGGGATGACGGTGGTGGCGGTGGCTTCCTCCACGATGGCGGGGCCGGCGATGGCTTGGCCGGGCATGACGGATTCGCGGTGGAACCGGGCGGTGGGGTAGGAACCGGTGGCGAACAGGACCGGGGTGGTCTTGGACGGCAAATCGGAGGGGTGATCAGGGCGGTAGTTGGCCTCTAGGAGGGGGCGTCCCACGTCGCCGAGGGCGGTGAGCCTCAGGTTCACGGTCTCCAGGGAGGCGTCGGGGTTGGAGTGGCCGTAGCGGGCGCGGTAGGTGTCCTCGAAACGTTGGCGCAGGGTGGCGAGGTGGCCGTTGGGGGAGGGGGAGGCGTGGTCGGGGAGGGTGACGGTGAGAGTGTGCTCCTGGCCCTGGTAGCGCATGTCGACGCGCTGGATCAGGGAGATGCGGTCGTGGTCCACCCCTTCCCCGAGCAGGCTGGCGACGGCTCTCTCGCCGAGGCGGGTGAACCGGGCTTCGACTTCGGTGGTGTCGAGGTCGGCGAAGTCCTGGAAGAAGGCCTCGCTGAAGTCCTGGCGGACCGCCGACTGCAGCATGCCCCAGGCCGAGAAGCCGCCCGGGTCGGGGGGGACGATCACCTCGGCTATGCCCAGCTCCTGGGCTAGCGCCACGGCGTGCATGGGCCCGGCGCCTCCGAAGGCCACCAGGCTGAACTCCCGGGGTTCGATGCCCCGTTCCACGGTGAGGGTGCGGATGGCCTGGGACATCTTGGCGTTGATCACCTCGATGATCCCCAGCGCCAGTTTCTCCCCGTCCAGCTCCAGGCTGTGTCCCAGATCCTCCAGCGCCTGCCGGGCCGCGTCGACGTCGAGGGTGAGGTTGCCGCCCAGGAAGTAGGTCGGGTCGATCCGGCCCAGGTACAGGTTGGCGTCGGTGACGGTTGGTTGGGTCCCTCCCCTGCCGTAGCAGGCTGGGCCGGGATGGGCGCCGGCGCTCTCGGGTCCCACCCGCAGGCCTCCGGCCTCCTGGTAGGCGAGGGACCCGCCACCCGCTCCGATGGTGTGGATGTCGACCACCGGCATGAGTACGGGGAGGCCCTCCAGCAGGGCCGAGGGGGAGCTGTCGGCGTGGCCGGCGGTGATCAGGCTCACGTCGAAGCTGGTCCCGCCCAGGTCGATGCAGATCAGGTTGGGCCGGTCCAGGACCTCGGACAGGGCGACCCCGCCCGCCGCCCCGCCCACGGGGCCGGACAGGAGGGTCTGGAGGGGCCGTTCGGACGCGGAGCGGGCCGAGATGACGCCCCCGTTGGACTGCATCACCCGGAGTGGTGCCTCCATCCCCCGGTCGCTGAGGCGGGTGGAGAGGTCGGCCATGTAGCGGGAGACGGAGGGGGCGATGTAGGCGTCCATCACGGTGGAGGCGGTCCGTTCGTACTCCCGCCACTCGGCCGCCACCTGGTGGGAGAGGGAGACGGACACGTCGGGCAGTAGGTCCGCCAGTATCTCGGCGGCGGCCAGCTCGTGGGAGGAATCTACGTAGGAGAACAGGAAGGCGATGGCCACGGAGTCGACGTTCTCGGAGCGGATCCGCTCGGCCGCTCGTCGCAGGTCGTCGTGGTCGAGGGGAGCGAGTTCGTTGCCGTCGCAGTCGAGCCGTCCGCCGATGGGGATGATGTCGCGGCGGGGGATGAGCGGGACCGGTTTGCGGTAGCGGATGTTGAACATATCCAGGCGGTTGCCCCGGGCGATGTGGTAGATGTCGCTGGCGCCCCTGGTGGCCAGGAGGATGACCCGCTCGCCCCGCCGCTGCAGGAAGGCGTTGAGTCCCACCGTGGATCCGTGCACGAAGGACTCGACTCCCGACGGGTCGTCGACCACGAGCCCGAGGGCGTCCATCACCCCTCCGGCCAGGTCTTCGCTGCGGCTGGGCGCCTTGGAGGTGGTGTACCTGCCCGCGTCCGGGTCGAACACCACCACGTCGGTGAAGGTGCCGCCGATGTCGGTTGCCAGCCGGAGCTTCAAATCCGCTTCCAGCAGGCGACTCGGTGCCCGGCGCCGATGTCCACCAGTTCCTGGGGGGTGTCGGCGCAGACTTCCTCGGAGATCGGGCACCTCCCGTAGAGGGGGCAGCCGGGGGCCCGGTCCAGGGCGGAGGGCTGCTCGCCGACCAGGTAGACGTGGTCGGTCTTGTGGGAGGGGTCGGGACGGGGGGCGGCCCGCAGCAGCGCCTCGGTGTAGGGGTGGCGGGGCGAGGCGAATATCTCGGCGGCGGGGCCCGACTCCACCACCTTGCCCAGGTACATGACGGCCAGGTCGTGGGCGATGTAGCGGACCACCGACAGGTCGTGGGAGATGAACAGGTAGGAGATGTCCATCTCCTCCTGGAGCGACTGGAGCAGGAGGAGGATCTGGGACTGGACCGACATGTCCAGCGATGAGGTGGGCTCGTCGAGCACCACCAGGGCGGGCTCGGTGACCATGGCCCGGGCGATGCCCACCCGCTGGGCCTGGCCTCCGGAGAGCTCGTGGGGGTAGCGGCGGGCGTGCTCGGGGCTGAGGCCCACCCGCTCCAGCATCTCTGCCACCCGCCCGGATGCCTGCTTCATGGTGAGGTCCTCGTGCAGCAGCAGCGGCTCGGCCACGGTACGGCCCACCGTCTGCCAGGGCGAGAGGGAGTCGTAGGGGTCCTGGAAGACGATCTGCATCCGGCCCCGCACGTCCTCCAGCTCGGCGCCTTCCATGGCGGTGATGTCGGCGTCCTCGAGGAGCACCGTCCCCTCGGTGGGCTCCAGGAGGCGGAGGATGAGGCGGGCCAGCGTGGTCTTGCCCGATCCGGACTCGCCCACCACGGCCAGGGTGCGCCCGGGCGCGATGGAGAGGGTGACGTCGTCGACCGCCTTGAGGTCGGCGTGGCGGAAGCCTCTCGTCCTGATCCGGAAGACCTTGGTGAGGTCCCTGATCGCCAGGGTGTCGGCGGCCGCGGTCATCGCGGGACCTCGCCGGCGTTGACGGGATGGTGGCAGAAGGCGATCTGGCCGTCCCGGTCGATGCGGGGCGGCTCCACGTCGAAGCAGCCGGGCCCGGCCCGGAAGCAGCGGGGGGCGAAGGCGCAGGCGGCCAGCTCATCGCCAGGGTTTGGGACCCTCCCCGGGATCTCCCGGGGAGTGCCGCCCGAGTCGAGGGAGGTGGCGATGGACACCAGCCGGTTGGCGTAGGGATGCAGGGCCTCGCGGTAGATCTCGGTGGTGGTGCCCAGGTTCACCACCCGCCCCGCGTACATGACCGCCACCCGGTCGCACACGTCGGCCACCACCCCGAGATCGTGCGTGATCAGCATCCCGGCCGCGTGGCGCTCGGTGATCAGGTCGCCCAGCAGCCGGAGTATCTCGGCCTGGATGGTGACGTCGAGGCCGGTGGTGGGCTCGTCGGCGATTATCAGCTCCGGCTGTCCGGCCAGGGCGATGGCTATGCACACCCGCTGGCACATGCCTCCCGACAGCTCGTGGGGGAACGACCGGTACACCCGCTCGGGGTCGGTGATTCGCACCGATCGGAGCAGGTCGAGGGCCTCGTCCTTCGCCTCCCGCCTGCCCATGTCGCGGAGGCGGCGGAGGGTGGCGGAGAGTTGGTTGCCCACCCGGAACACCGGGTTGAGGCTGCCGCGGGGCCGCTGGGGCACGAAGCCGATCCGGTGGCCGCGGGCCTCCTGGCGGGCCTTCGGAGGGATGAAGTCCTGCCCGGCGAACGTGCAGGACGCGAAGTCGACCGTGGCGGCGGCGGGGAGCAGGTCGAGGACGGAGCGGGCGGTCATGGACTTGCCGGCCCCGGTCTCGCCCACCACGCCGAGTATCTCCCCCGGCCTGACCTCCATGTCCACGCCGCGGAGGATGGGCAGACCGCCGATCCCCACCTCGAGGCCCCGGACTTCGAGGAGGGCGCTCATCGTGACTTCCTCCGGGTGGGCTCCACGAGGTCGGCCACCGACTCACCGATCAGGCTCAGGGAGAACACGGTTATGGCGATGGCGATTCCGGGGAAGACCGGGATCCACCAGCTGCCTCCCCTCCTCATCTCGGGTATGCCCTCCGCGATCATCGCCCCCCACTCGGGCTCGGGAAGCGGTACGCCCAGGCCGATGAAGCCGAGGGCGGCGGCGAGCAGGATCGCCCAGCCGCAGCTGACCGCCGCCTGGGTGACCACCGTGCCGACCGTCCCGGGGGCGATGTAACGCACCAGGATCTTGGACCGGGAGTTGCCCACCGCCCGGCCCGCCTCCACATAGGCGTGCTCCCGGAGCGAGCGGACCTCGGCCCGCACCAGGCGGACGAAGGTGGGCACGCCCACGATCCCGATCACGAGGATCAGGTTGCGGACTCCCTGACCCAGGGCGGCCAGCACGCCGATCGCCAGCACGAGGGCCGGGAAGGCCTGGATCACGTCCAGAAAGCGCATGGTCACCGAGTCGCCCCAACCGCCCACGTAACCGACCAGCAACCCGATCGGGTGGCCGATGGCGATGGAGAGGGCAACAGCGGAGACCGCGATCAGCAGGTCGTGGCGGGCGGCGTAGACGACCCGGGCGAAGACGTCGAAACCGAGGCTGGCCGTTCCGAACCAGTGATCCGCCGACGGCGGCACGAACTGGTTGGTCAGGTCGATCGCCAGCGGATCGTTACGGGCGATGAGCGGGGCGAAGACGGCCACGGCCACCATGAACCCGAACATGGTCAGCCCGATGACCAGCCGCGCGTCGTACTTGCGACCGCTCACTTCAGCCTCACCCGCGGGTCGATCAGCGACTGCACCAGGTCGACGATCAGGAAGGCAACCGTGTAGGTGACGGCGGACAGCAGGACGTACGCCTGGATGGCCGGGTAATCGGTATTGACCAGGGAGTTGAAGCCGTACAGACCCACCCCCGGCCAGGAGAACACCCTCTCCACCAGCACCGCCCCGCCGATCATGTATCCGGCGATCAGTCCGGTCATGGTCACCGCGCCCGGCAGCGCGTTGCGGAGAACGTACTTCAGGTAGAGCGGCGCCCCCCGCAAGCCGGCGGCCCGGCCGAAGGCGATGTAGTCGGAGTTGAGCACCGACAGGGTGGCGTTGCGGGTGAGCCTCAGGATGGGGGCGACGGCCGGGAACCCGATCGCCACCATGGGCAGGAGCAGGTGCTTGACCGCCGTCCGGAACGTCTCCCATTCGCCCCTCACCAGCGAGTCGATCACGTACAGGCCGGTGGGGCCGTCCGGGGGCGTGGCGCCGATGGGCAGGCGTCCCACCGGTCCCGGTAGCCATTGGAGGACTATGAAGAAGATCAGCAGGAGGATCATGGCCAGCCAGAAGTCGGGGACCGCCACCCCCAGGGTCGAGATGAATCGGCAGAACTTGTCCAACAGCTTGCCCTTGCGCACCGCCGCCCATACCCCTAGAGGCAGGGCCACGACCAGGGCGAACAGCATCCCGGCGGCCACCATCTCGAGGGTCGCCGGCAGCCTGGCACCTACGTCCTCGGCAACTGAGAACCCGGTTCGGATCGACTCGCCGAGGTCGCCCCGTAACAACCCGCCCTTCCCGGATCCCCCCAGACACGTGTCGCCGATCATGTAGACGCAGTACTGCTGGGGCAGGGAGCGGTCCAGTCCCAGACGTGCCCGGATGGCCTCCACCTGGGCCTCGGAGGCGTTGATGCCCGCGTACTGGCGGGCCGGATCCCCGGGCAGGGCATGGGAGACGATGAAGGCGAGCAGGGTGACCCCGATCAGGATCGGGATGAGGGCTGCCAGCCTCCGGATCACGTAAGAGAGCATCTTCTCCTAGCCCCGTGCCTTCTCCTTTTATTACAGCACCGGTCCCCCAAAAAGGGGAAAGCCGCCGGGCCAGCGTACCGGCCCGGCGGCTTGTCCGTTGTTCCTCGGGTTACTACCGGGTGATCAGGCCGACTTGGTCACGTAGTAGTAACGGTTGATCTGATCGGGTCTCCAGATGAATCCCTGGACGTCCTGGCTGGACGCCACGATGTGATGCGGCTCGGCCAGCCACACCGCGGGGGCGTCGGCCAGCATCAGCGCCTGCACGTCGTGGTAGAGCTGGGCCCTCGCCGGATCGGCCGGGCTCAGGAACTTGGCGGCGATCAGCTTCTCCGTGACCTCCGGGTTCTCGTAGTTGCTCCGCATGGCGAAGGCGTTGGGCTCCCAGAACAGCTCCATGTGGTACTGGGGCTCGTTCACCCAGGAACCGGACCCGAAGTAGAACAGGAAGAAGTCCATCGGGTTGATCCGGTTGCCGTCCTCGTCCTGCGCGAAGACGTTGTCCCGGAACTGCCCGGAGTCCAGCCTCACGATGTTCACGTCGATCCCGATCTGGGCCAGCGAAGCCTGCACCACGATCGCCAGTTCCGGAGCGAAGGCCAGCGTGCCGTCTATGTACAGATCGGCGCTGAAGCCGTCGGGATAACCCGAGGCGGCCAGCAGCTCGGCGGCCTTGTCCAGGTCCTGGCTGTAGAACGGGGCGTCCGGGTTGTACGAGGGCGTGGTCGACGGGATCGGCCCGCCGCCGCGGCTCGCCGCACCGAAGTAGACGCCTTCCAGCACGTCATCGTACGGGTAGGAGTAGGCGATGGCCTGGCGGACGTTCTGGTCGTCGAACGGAGCCCGGGTCGGGTTCATGTACATGACGGCCTGGTTGTTACCGCCCACCGTGGTGACCTTCACTCCTTGGTCGCGGAGGTCGGGGATGGCGGTTACCGGCACTGCCTCGGCGAAGTCGATCTCGCCGGCGGTCAGCAGGGCGGCCTGCTGGGCGGCATCGGGGATGACCCGCAGGATGATCCGCTCGGCCTGGGCCGGGCCGAGGAAGTAGTCGTCGTTGCGCTTGAGCACGATCTCGACGCCCGGTTCCAGCTTCTCCAGGTAGAAGGGTCCGGTACCAACGTCTTTGGTCTTCAGGTACTCGTGGGCCCACGGGTCGTCGTCGGTGGCGTTGGCCATCAACACCTCCGAGTCGTAGACCGTGACTCCGGCGTTGGACAGCACGTGCAACGGGAATGGAGTGGGCTTGTTGAAGTCGAACCGGATGTGGTAGTCGTCGATGACGGTGATGGCATTCTCGATGTCGGCTTCCGAACCGAAGTCGTAGAGGCCGATCACCGCATGGTCGAACCATCCGCCCGCGTCCAGATGCGCTGCCCGCAGGAAGCTCCACCTGACGTCATCGGCGGTCATCTCGTTGCCGGTGTGGTGGAACTTCACACCCTGGCGCAGGGTGAAGATCACCGAGGTGCAGTCCTCGTTGAAGTCCCAGCCCTCGGCCAGCAGACCCTGGGGACGGGTGGAGTCGGCCACCAGCACGCCGTTGTCGTTCTCGATGAGATGGAACGTGGTGAGCTGGTCGTACATGTTGGCGACCATCTCGGAAGCGCGCGCTTCGAAGTTACGGCGGGGATCGATGGTGGAGACATCACCCGAAATGGCCCGGACGATCGTCATGCCATCGACGGGGGCGACGCCGCGTGCCGGGGCAGCCTCGGACTCGGGAGCGCAACTACCCTCGCCGCCGGCCAGTTCGGTGCCGGTGAGCTGGGTGGTGGTGGTGACCTCTTCCTCCTGGATCACCATGTCCTCGTCGGGCTCTTCCTCTTCCTCCATGGGTTCCTCGTCGACCATGGGTTCTTCGTCGACCATGGCTGCCGTGGTAGTGGTCTCGGCGACCGCAGCCGCTGTGGTCTGCGGGGCCTCGGGCTCGTCGTCACCGCAGGCGGCGGCGACGAGTGCCAGAACCAAGAGCATGGGTACCCATACACGAATCTTGGTCATAGTTCCTTCCTTCTCGTGGGTCTCGTAGGTGAGGCCGCCGGTCGCGCAGACGGATTAGCGGGGCCGGTCGATTCCTACCGGCGGTATCCTACGCGGCGGCCGGTCCCTCCGGCAAAGCGGTACCAGCAGCGCAGTTGGCGCAACTTGGAACAGTTGGGCGTTGGGATCATCGAGCCGAAACTCGGGGAGAATAGGAGGAGACGGTGTCGATGTTTGACGCGAGCGTTCGCTCCCCTGCCGCGGCCCCCTCCGTGGCTCGTCACATCATCGAGTGACGGTCGTCGACGGGGTTTGCCCCCTGATGACCGACCCTTCCTCTTGGGACAGGTGGATCGACGGAGGGGTCGACATAGCCGTGCCGACCGTGGCGAACTGGGAGGGTCCCGCCGAGACACGGGAGTTGCTCGTTCAGTGGGCCCGATGGCTGGAGGAGGACGCCCGATTGGTCGCGATCAACGATCCGTCGGACTTCCATCGGTTTCCCATCGCCGGGAAGCTGGGGGTGGTGATCCACTTCCAGAACACCGCCCCGATGGGGGACGACCTAGCCAACTACGAGCGCTTCCGCCGCATGGGGCTTCGGATGGTGCAGCTCTGCTACAACCGGACCAACCCGGTGGGGGACGGATGCCTGGAACCGGGCGACGGCCCGCTCACGTCCTTCGGGCGGGAGGTGGTGAAGGAGATGAACCGGCTGGGCATGGTCGTGGACCTCTCCCACACCGGCCGCCGTACCACCATGGACGCCATGCGGGTGACATCGGCCCCGCCGGTGTTCTCCCACTCCAATCCCAGCGCGCTGGTCTCCAACCGACGCAACATCGACGACGACCAGATCCGGGCAGTGGCCGACCTGGGCGGCCTGGTGGGGGTCAACGCCTACCCGGCCTTCGTGCGCCACGGCGGGAAGGGCGCCACCGTGGCAGACCTGGTGGACCACATCGACTACCTGGTGGAACTCATCGGTCCGGATCAGGTCGGGCTGGGATTGGACTTCTGCAAGTTGAGCCCGGAGATCCACGCCGGGATGATCGCCTCCGGAGAGTGGAGCATCGAGGACTACCCGGACGACTCGGGGACCTTCCCGATCGGGTTGGAGACCCCGGCGCAGATCCCCAACATCGAGAAGGAGATGGTGAGGCGGGGCTACCCGGACGACTCCATCGCGGGCATCCTCGGCCTCAACTGGATCGATCTGTTCAAGAGGGTGTGGTCGTCTTAACCTGAAGTCACCGAGGGAACTGTCGGTGGATGGCCCTCAATGAATTGGTAGGACTGGTTGGCGTGCACGGCCGGATGGAGTCCGGGGTGTCTGCGGAGCGGTCAACCTCTTCACGATCCGTTTCCCCGGTCACTGCTCCGCGCGACTCAAGACCGGAGCGGCCAATTCGTCGTCGGACACGGCGACTTGCCGGTAGAGGTCACCGACTTCCTCTTCCCGCCGATTCGCAAGCCTTTTGAAGAGGTCCCATGGGTCTCTGGGCTGCGGGACGCGCGGGCGGAGCCAGAACACCCCGGCTCTGCCGGCCTTGACAGCGTTGACCACTGATGGGAGGTCCAGGAGCAGTGCACCTGTGGCTCGGATGGGGTCATCCCCCAAGCCTTCGACGGCGAATACCGACAGCTTGGTCTTGATGACCGCAGCCAACTCGACCGGATTCTGCAACATTCTGTAGTTGTTCGTGACCAGTCCTCTGTAGCCGAGTTGGTAGAGCGTGAGGATCCGTTCCCGGTCCCTGAGGTTCGTGAGTCGACCGTCTATGTGCCCTATCGGGAGAAGCTCGACATCGCCGAGCCAGTCGGAGAGCGCAGCCAGTATCGGTTGGGGAAAGTTGTGGTCCAGCGGCAGCGCGGTCACGCCGCGAGCACGCTCTCGAGTTGGATCGCCTGTTCGATGGTTTCTGGGTCAGCTTCGGGATATAGCGCCGTTACCGCTCCAAGATCCCCGAAACGTCGGTAGAGAGCAGCGACCGATCTGGTGGTGATGCGGGAACCGACCAAATGCGGTTCGCCGGACACCTTGCCGGGGACAATGCGGAGACCGGGTCGAGGCCGGATCAGGTCTGGGCCGAGGTGGTCTCCCATCCCGAACGGACCGAGCAGATCGAGCATCGGGACGAGTGACATCTGGCCATGCATGCCGGCTGCCCAGCCATCACCCAGATACACCCTGCCGTCGATATTCACCAGTAACGGCGTCCCCGACTCATGGTAGTTCTCAGCCCAAATGTCCAGACCGCGGCTCTCCAACTCGTCCAATGCCTCCCTGACCTGGGGCATCGGGCTCGCACGCACAACACCCGCTTGGCCGCGTTTCGGGTGACGGAGCCAGTACACGATCCGTAGAGCCATCAGATCGGCGTAAGACCAGAGCTTCTGCCGGGTAGCCGACACAGTGGGGACCACCACATCTTCACGCGCCCAGTAGTAGACCGTCGATGCCGGAACGCCGGACAACGCGGCTGCGCGGCGGGCGTCGTAACAACCGGCCAGAGCAGACCGGAAGCGGCCCGTTAGATCACCGTGATAGCCGGACACAGCCCCTCCATCCACTTGTCCAGGCATGCGCGATGGCCACAGGCTAGCCATGAGGACCGGGTATTCGTGGTCACGGCTCGCAGCAGGAAGCAGTGTCGGACGGGACCAACCGTTGACATGCCGCCAACTTCGCGGAGCACTTCGCGATCCGGCTCTCGGAGCCCGAGAACGCGAAAGAGCGCCACGCCTGTGCCTCCCGGTGGGCCCTCCCCCTGCCGTCACCCTCCGAGGTTCCGAGCGTGTCCCGCCCTGCCGGGGCCGGCCCGGACTGTATGATCCCTGACCACGGCCCGGAGCGACGCCGTAACCGGACCGAGTGGTGTTTACGGTTGTTCGACAGTATGCGGCAACACTGTGACATGATCAACCTCCAAGGAGGACGGCGCGCCGCACCAGCCTTGAGCCATGCCACGACGGCCGGATCATCAGATCGTGCCGCGGACCCGGTGGTCAGAACATCAGGAGCCGACGAGCAGCGGTCGTCGGCAGGGGCTTGCCGGCGGCCGGGTACGATGCTGGCCGGAGACCCGACAAGGAGATGGCAGTTGCGTAGAGTCCCCACCACGTCCGCCGCCGGCGCGGAACTGGTACCGATGTTCAAGGACCACATGGAGTTGTGCGGGGTGGGCCCCGGACAGACCGTCATGGCCTTCACCAACACCCAGAGCAACCCGGCCTACATCACCGCCCTGATGGGAGCGGTCAAGGTGCTCGGGGGCGACTTCTTCCAGATCATGGTGGCCGCCGATGACTCCTGGACGAAGTCGCGCACCATCGTCGAGGCTTGGAAGGGCTGCGACCTGGTGGTGGGCTTCCTGGCCAGCATGGGGTCGCACTGGATCTACTCCGACGCCCACAACGAGGCTCTGGAGTCCGGTGTCCGGTCCTTGATGATCGAGGAACCCGAGGACCACCTGCGCCGCCTATTCCCTCTCCCGGTGATTCGCGAGCGGGGCGAAGCCAGCGTGCGGTACATGGCGACGTCGGACATCATGCGGGTCCAGTCGGAGGCGGGGACCGACCTCACCGTCCGCTACACGGGCCGGCCCCTCGGGTGCCAGTACGGGTACACGGACGAGCCGGGGCGGTGGGACCACTGGCCGTCGGGGCAGTGCGGCGTGGCGCCGCTGGAGGACTCGGCGGAGGGCACCCTGGTGGTGGACGCCGGCGACGCGCTGCTGCCGATGGGCAAGTACGTGGAGCAGCCGATCCGCATGGAGCTACGGGAGGGGAGCATCGTCTCCATCGACGGGGGCGCCGACGCCCGGCTTCTCAAGGACTTCTTCGAGCAGCCCAAGGACCAGCGGGTCTACGGCTTGTCCCACATCGGCTGGGGGTACGAGCACCGGGCCAACTGGAACGCCCTCGGCCTCCGCTTCTGGGAAGGCGGCGGCGTGATGGACACCGAGAGCTACTACGGCAACATGCTGATCGCCTTCGGCGCCAACTTCTTCCGCAAGCTGGGTGGTAACAACCGGGTCAACTTCCACTTCGACATCCCGACCCGCAACCACTCCATCTGGATCGGGGACACCCAGATCATCGACCGGGGCAGCTTCGTGGTGCCCGGGTTCGAGCTGGAATAGCCCGGGTTCCGACTATGCGACTCAAGGACAAGGTAGCGGTGGTCACCGGGTCGTCCCGTTCCATCGGGCGGGCCATCGCGCTCGGGTACGGGCGGGAAGGCGCCAAGGTGGTGGTCAACTACCGGAGCGACGAGGAAGCGGCGAACTCGGCGGTGGCCGAGATCGAGGCGATGGGGTCGGAGGCCATTGCGGTTCGAGCCGACACCTCGTCGTCTTCGCACGTGAACGGCCTGATCGGCGCGGCGGTCGACCGCTTCGGGCGGATCGACATCCTGGTGAACAACGCCGCCATCCTGATCCGGACCCCGTTCCTCGAGATCGAGGAGTCCGAGTGGGACCGGATCATCGAGGTGAACCTGAAGGGGTTCTTCCTGTGCTCCCAGGCGGCGGCGAAGCAGATGGTCCTCCAGGGAGACGGCGGCATCATCATCAACATGTCCTCGGCCGGCGATACCCTGGCGGGGCGGGACCTCGCGCACTACTGCGTGGCCAAGGGAGGGGTGCGGATGCTGACCCGGCAGCTGGCCTTCGAGCTGGCGCCACACAAGATCCGAGCCAACGCCATCGCGCCGGGACTGATCGAGACCGACATGAACCGTTCGGATCTCGCTGTTCCCGAGTTCCGAGAGTACCGGCTCTCGATGATCCCGCTCGGAATCATCGGGGTTCCCGAGGACATAGTCGGCGCGGCGGTGTTCCTGGCCTCCGAGGATTCCAGGATGGCCACCGGCTCCACCCTCTACCTCGACGCGGGCCAGACCATCGCCTAGGTTGGTGGTTGGTGGTTGGTGGTTGGTGGTTGGTGGTTGGTGGGCGGGTGGTTGGTGGGCGGGTGGCGATGATTCAAGTTCCGGGTGCCCTCTACGCCGGTTGCTCACCACGACCAGGCTGACGCTCTGGTCTTAGTGGTCGGTTGCCACGGGTCTTCCATCCCGAGTGCCAGGTCCGGCGGTGACGGGATCCGGCGGGCTTATTCCCGCCTAGACAACGCTTGGATACTTAGAATCTGAGCATGCGACGGAGGTATGGATGTCGGATCTCATAGACGGGCTTTCTGAAGGATTGGCGAACGCAGGCGAGACGATTCTCTCCTTTTTACCGAGGCTGATTGGCGCGCTCGTAATCCTTTTCGTCGGCTGGCTGGTGGCGCGGCTGGTCCACAGGGTGTTCCAGCGTGTGTTCAAGGTCGTGGGCCTCGACACTTTGCTGGAACGGGCGGGACTCGCGGACCGGCTGCGGGCGGCGGGCTATACGGCTACCGACCTCGCAGCGCGAGCGATCTACTGGATCGCTCTGCTTGTGGTGTTCCTCCTCACGGCCGAGGCCCTAGATGTCGAGTACCTGAGCGACATCCTGACGGGACTGATCGGATACCTGCCGCTCGTGGTGGTGGCCATAGTCATCGTCATCGTGGCGGCGGCTATGGGTGCGTTCCTGGCCGAACTGTCCACCCCCTGGTCGCAGGAACGCCACATCCGGTGGCTACCCGCGGCGGCGAGATGGGTGGTGATCGGCCTCGGGATCTTCGTAGCTCTGAACACCCTCAACATCGGCGAGGAGATAGTCAACACTCTCTTCATAGCCGTGGTCGGGACGGTGGGAGCCACTCTGGTGATCGCCTTCGGTGTGGGGGGAATCTCCGCGGCGAAGGAATGGTGGGCCAGGATCCTGCCCGACCAGGACGACTGACCCCAGAAAGTGCCGTTCCTGCCTGACGCTGTCAACCCCCCCTGTGGCGGTTCGCAGGATTCGGGGACCAACCACTGTATGCGATCGGATTGATCGACAGGTGTGGCGCTCCCGACCGCTGACCCGGACCCGGCATCAAGGCTGACGGAGCTACACGGAACTGTTGGGGCAAAAGAGTTCCGCTATGCGGCGAACGCGGTGAGAAACCGTTCGATCTCCGCTCGACGATCGGGCGCAACGAGGTTCAGGAGCCGCTGACGATCATCGAGTGGGCGGCGGGAAATCTTTGCGGCTGCCCGATCCGGACTCATTTTGTTCAGGATCCTCCGCCAGTCATCGTCGGTGTAGGCGTCAGAAGCACCTGCGGCTATCTCCCTGCCGAGTCTGCGCGCTCCTGGCGGTGCAGGTAGCAGCTTCTCCGCCGTGGCCGCCTCTGGTATGGCTGTGACTTCTGATCTGTGTGATCCACCAACAAAGGTCATTACACGTTCATCGAGTTGCCGGTCCCGTATCGAGCATCCAAGCCGCCCGTCGAGGTTGCGGACCGAGCGGCTCGGTCTGCGATGACTATCCGTTCGGGAGATGCCAGGAGTCACCGTGGGAGACCCGGTCAGCCCAGGCCGAGACGATCCGGATGATCGCTCGCGTGGCCCGGTGCATGTCCCCGGCGTCCACCCACTCGTTGGGGCCGTAGAAGTTGCCTCCCAGCGCGCCGAATCCGACCGTGGCCGCACTGAGGCATCGGATCGGGAAGCGGATATCCGACGCCACATGCGCCGGGTACACGCCCGGGATGGTCCCGGTCTCGGTGGCGATCGCCCGGGTCGTGGCGACCACCAGGGGATGGTCGGGCGGTATCTCGGCCGGGTTGGACTGGACGCCGAACCGCTCGGTGGACAGGGCGCCTGCCGCCAGAGCGGCGCTATCCAGGCTCTCGTACACCTCGCCCACCGTCCCGTGGCGGAACCACACGGTGCCCTCCGCGACCGCCCGCTCCGGCAGCACGATCGGGTTGACCCCGGCAGAGACCCAGTTCACCGAGCAGAGGAGATCGTCCCGGTCGGCCCACCGGTCCACGGCGTCGAGGACCTCCCGCAGGCGGGTGAAGGCGTTGATCCCCCGGCGAGGGTCCTCGGAGTTGGGGGTGCGGATCTCCACCGGATCGGGGCGCCGGCCCATCGTCTCGATCCGGAAGTTGAAGAAGCCCCGGGTGGCGATCTTGAAGTGGGCCATTCCCCGGCCCGTCTCCGCCGGATGGCAGTAGAGGGAGGTGTCCACCTCGCCGACCCTGGCCATGGTGGGCAGCGTCCCCAGCCCGCCCCCGAGCTTCCCGTGCACGAGTCCCACCACCACCCTAACTCCTTCGAGACGGGGGAGCAGGGCCTTCGTGGCGGCCAGTACCGACACCACCCCCGCCTTGTCGTCGGCCGTTCCCACCCCGTGGATCCGGTCCCTGACCTCCGTCGCCCGGTACGGGTCGGTGTCCCAGTCGCCCAGCGGGTCGGGACGCTCGGTGTCGGTGTGGGCGAACAGGAAGATGCCCGGTCCCTCACCCCATGACCCCAGCACGCTCACCATCCGCTCTGGCTCGGCGCTGGCCGGGTACGGCGGGCACCACTCGGGATGGCTCTCCAGTTCGCCCACCCGGGGAGAGACCATCTCCACCGCCATTCCCAGCTTCCCGACCTCCTCGGCGCACAACTCGTGGATGCGGGAGACCTCGGCGCGGACGCTGCGCGTGGAAACGAGTGAGGCGAGCAACTCCCGCTCGTAACCCTCCAGTTGGTCGGCCGCCTCCAAGGCGGCGGTCAGGTCGACCGGCATGGGACCCTTCTCCTAGTGGTCTGCCTGCGTAGTGATTCGCCGTGTCCTGCTTGCCACCGACGCCCCTCGCGGCGTTCCACCTCCTTGACGTATCGCTGCGGGTACGCCTTCGTCGGCGGGCCTGGCGAGGGACGCCGCTGCCGGCGCATCACACGCCGCCACTTCGCACGCAGACCACCTCCTTGCGTTATGGTCGTTCGAATCGGGGATGAGGATATCCGAGCCGGGAGCCCGGGTCGCCGCCGGAATGCACGAATGCAGAGCCTGTAGAGCCTGCCGACACCTGTAGGGTGGCGTGGCTCAGACGAGGGGTTGCAGTCGACCCCACCGGTCGCGATGGCCAGGTGGCCGGTTGTGTTCCCTGGCTAAGCACCGATACTGATAACTAACAACTAGTAACTAACAACCAGGAGGCCAAGATGTGGTTGACCGACGTCAGGGTGGTTGACGTTGTCACCGGGGAGGTCCGGGACGGGGTGAGCGTCGAGATCTCGGGGGGAAGGATCGGAGCCATCCGCAGGCAGCCGGGCGCCGGTGAGCGGATGAGCCTCGGCGGGCGCTATCTCGTTCCGGGTCTGATCTCCGTGCATACCCACCTGTCGGTCGTGTACCCGTTCTCGGCGACGGACGAGAGGGAGAATCCGGGGCTGACGGTGCTCCGCGCCTACGGGCGGGCGCAGGACGCGTTGCGGGCGGGGATCACCACCATTCGCTGCGTCCACGAGTTGAACCGTGCCGACCTGCTGCTGGCCGAAGCAGCCCGGGCGGGATGGGCCGACGTGCCGCGGATCGTGGGCGCCGGCCGGGCGATCTCCGTCCCGGGCGGGCATGGCACGGGGCAGGGCAGCGCGATCGCCGACGGACCGGAAGCCTTCCGGGAGGCGGCCCTGGCCGAACTGGATGCCGGCTGCTCCCATATCAAGGTGTTCATCACGGGCGGGATCGCCAACCTGGGGGAGACCTTCGACAGCCCTCAGATGAACCAGGCCGAGATGCAGGCCACCGTCGACGCGGCTTCCGAGCGCGACACCTACGTGGTGGCCCACGCAGCCTCGTCACTGGCCATCAACTGGGCGCTCGACGCCGGCATCCGCTCGTTCGAGCATGCCTACGACCTCGACGAGGACACGGCCGGCCGGATGGCGGCCAAGGGCGTGTTCCTGACCCCCACCCTGTGTGTCACTCGCTCGCAGGAGTGGATGCGCTGGAAGGGGTTCGAGGAGTTCCAGATCGAAACCTCCCTGGAGGTGGGCCCGATGCACCTGGCCAGCATCCGCCGGGCCGTGGCGGCCGGGGTCACGATGGTCAACGGGACCGACTACCCGCCGGGCGACCCCATCGAGGGGACCTCGGTGGCGGTGTACGAGATGGGTCTCATGCAGGGCGCCGGGCTCCATCCCCGGCTGGCTCTGGCCGGCGCCACCTCCAACGCGGCCCGGCTCTTGGGAATGGAGTCCGAAATCGGTACTGTGGAAGAGGGTAAGGTCGCCGACCTGGTCGCCGTCGAAGAGAACCCGCTTTCCGACGTAGCGGCGATGCGAGACATCTCCTTCGTCATGCAGTCCGGCCGCGTGGTGCGCGACGACCGGCCGGCAGCCTGACCGCAGGATCCCTTCCGAAGTAGAGCATGACCGGACGCAGATACCGCTTGGCGGTGGACATCGGCGGAACCTTCGTGGACGCCATCGCCTACGACGAGCAGAGCGGGGAGATCACGGTGCGCAAGTCTCCCACCACTCCCGCCGCGCCCGCCGACGGAGTGATCACGGCCACCCGCGCTACCGACGCCGCCCTCGAGGAGGCCTCGGTGTACACGCACGGCACCACCCTCGGGCTGAACGCCATCCTGGAGCGCAAGGGCTCGGTGACGGGGATCATCACCAACGCCGGGTTCCGTGACATCTTCGAGATCGCCCGCGGCGACCTGCCCCGCGGTTCGATGTACGACTTCCGCTACCGGCGGCCGGAACTCCTGGTCAGCCGCCGCCACACGGTCGGGGTACCGGGACGCATCGACCACCGCGGCAAGGTGGTGGAGGAGCTCGACCACGAGGCGGTGATCGAAGCGGGTCGGCTCCTCTCGGAGCGGGGAGTCGAGTCGGTTGCGGTCTGCTTCCTGCACTCCTACGCCAACAGCGAGCACGAGAAAGCCGCCAAGAGCATACTGACCAAGGCATTCCCCGATCTTTCGGTCTCGGTGTCGGTCGACCTGGTGAGGGAGTACCGCGAGTACGAGAGGACCTCCACTGCGGTTGCCGACGCCTACATCCGTCCCATACTCGGCCGCTACCTCACCGATCTCGAGGACCGGCTTCGCGAGGGCGGCTTCGACGGCTCCTTCCTGATCATGCGCTCGGCGGGCGGGGCGATGACCTCGGAGATCGCCCGGGTGTCACCGCTCCTGACCGTCTTCTCCGGTCCGGCGGGTGGCATCGCCGGGACCATCAGCCTGGGAGAGGCCACCGGGCGCTCCTCGCTCATCTCCTTCGACGTGGGAGGAACCAGCCTCGACGCCTGCGTGATCGTGGACGGGGCGCCCACCGAGGTATACGAAGCCGAGATCGAGAGCCTCCCGATCCGGATCCCGGTGTTCGACATCCGCACCATCGGGGCCGGGGGCGGATCGATCGCCTGGATGGACAAGGGCCTCCTGAGGGTCGGCCCCCATAGCGCAGGCGCGGTTCCCGGACCGATCTGCTACGGGCGGGGCAACACGGAGCCGACCGTGACCGACGCCTCCCTCTGCCTGGGATATCTGGCGGCGGACGAGTTCCTGGGAGGCGAGATGAGCCTGGACGAGGCCGCGGCGGTCCGGGGTGTCACGGAGAAGCTGGCGACGCCCCTCGGCATGTCCACGCAACGGGCCGCCGCCTCGGTCTTCGACGTTCTCCTGGCCCGCACGGTGGGCGCCATCAGGGAGATAACGGTGGAGAGGGGTCTCGATCCCAGAGAGTTCTCGCTGGTGGCGTTCGGAGGGGCGGGGCCGATGCTGGCGCCGCTTCTGGCCAGGGAGATGGAACTGCCCGAGGTGGTCGTGCCCGCCGCCCCGGCCGTGTTCTCCGCTTGGGGGATGCTCATGTCCGACCTGGAGTACGACCTGGGCCAGACCGTCCTGACGATGCTGGACGAGGCCGCTCTGGCCCAGGTCGAAGGCGTATTCGCTCAACTCGAGAGCGAGGCCGACCACGTGCTCGCCACCCAGTACGTGCCCGCGGAGAACCGGGTTCTGCTGAGACGCCTGGACCTGCGCTACAACGGCCAGGAGCACACTCTGTCGATCGAGCTGGAGAAGGCCGACGGCACTGACTCGGTGATCGACCGTTTTCATCACAGACACGTGGAGCGGTACGGGCACCGGCTGGAGGAGGAAGTCCAGATCCTCACCGCTCGGGTCAGGGCGATCGGGCGTCTGGAGAAACCGTCCGCCCTCCTCGGAGGGAGCCATGCCGCCGCCGCGGGTGGAGCGGAGAGCCGCGTCGGTGAGCGTCACGCCTTCGACTTCGCCACCCGGGAACGTCGCCTGTTTCCGATCTACGAACGGAGCCTGCTGGAACCGGGGATGGAGATCGAAGGCCCCGCCATCATCCGCGAGCCGACCTCGGTGACCGTTGTCCATGGGGATCAAACGGCAGTTCCGGATCCCGCAGGAAACCTGGTGGTGAAGTGAGCGGGACTCGGGCTCTCGATGGCGCCACCGTGGAGGTGATCCGCCACTACCTGAACTCCACCTCCGAACAGATGCGGCGCACCCTGGTCAGGACCGCCTTCAACCCGGTGATCTACGAGGTCCTGGACTTCGGCATCTCCATGTACGACCGCCACCGCCGGCTGATCTCCGAGTCGACGGGGATACTCACCTTCCTGGGCGCCAACGACTACGCCATCCACAAGGGCGTGGAGAAGGTGGGGGTCGAGAACCTCCACCCCGGCGACGTGGTGATGATCAACTATCCCTACTGGAGCGGGGCCCACGTGTCCGACGCCATGCTGTTCGCCCCGGTCTTCTGCGAGGGAAGCGAGCGTCCCGATGCCTACCTGGCGGTCCGGGCTCACTGGATGGACCTGGGCGCCAAGGATCCCGGCTACGTCCTGGACTCCACCTCCATGCACCAGGAGGGCCTGATCATGCCGGGCGTGAAGCTGATCCGCCGGGGGGAGGTCGATGAGCAGATCATGGCCATCCTGCGCTACAACTCCCGGATGCCCGAGACCATCATCGGGGACTTCCATGCCCAGATCTCCGCCATCAGGGTGGGAGAGCGCCGCCTGCACCAGATCTGGGAGAAGTTCGGCCTGGCAAACGTCGACGCGGCGATCGACCGCATCATCGAGCACGGCGCGCAGACCGCCGCCGAAGCGGTGCGGGCCATGCCCGACGGGCAGTGGTCGGCCCATGACTGGCTGGATGACGACGGTATCTCACACGACCTGATCAGGATGGCGGTGACGGTCACCATCGACGGGGACCGCTTCGTCGTCGACTACGGCGACTCCGACGACGCGGTGCCCGGGCCCGTCAACATGCCGTTCGGGAAGACCTCTAGCCTGGCCAAGTCGGTCTTCAAGTCACTCACCACCCCCGACACTCCCGCCAACCACGGCCATTTCGACCCTCTCACCGTCGAATGCCCTCCCGGGAACCTCTTCCATGCCGTATACCCGGCGGCCACCTTCACGCTGTGGACGGGGATGGCGGCCTTCGAGCTGATCAACAAAGCCCTGGCTCAGGGGATGGACGAGATCAACGCCTCCTCCGGTTCCGACGAGCCGGGTTTCATGGCGGTAGGCACGCATCCCGAGACCGGAGAGATGTACGCGGTCAGCAACAACGAGGGAATCGGCTGGGGCGCCACACCCGACTACGACGGAGCCACCGCTTTGCAGCATCCCTCCACGACGGCAGTCCGCAACACCTCGATGGAGGTTCTGGAGCACAAGTCCCCGATCTTCCACGAGCGCCTAGAACTGCGCCAGGACTCGGCAGGGGCCGGAAAGTGGCGGGGAGGTCTGGGCATCTGCCGCGAAGTGAGATTCCTCGCCACCGGCGAGATGCTGTCGATGAAGAAGAAGACCAAGACGAAGCCGTGGGCGCTGCGGGGCGGGCACGAGCCGGAGACCAACGCCATGATCGTTTGGCCAGACACCGACCGTGCCCAGCGGGCGCGGATGGAGAGGTTCACCATGCAGCCCGGGGAACGGTTCCGCAACCTCTCAGCCGGAGGGGGAGGTTGGGGCAACCCCCTCGATCGCGCCATCGAGTTGGTGCGGGAGGACGTCCTCGACGGCTACGTGTCACCGGAGCAAGCCGAGCAGGTCTACGGCGTTAAGGTGGGCGCGGACGGAACCGCCACCCCGACCGGCGCCAGGTTGGACCGCGGCTGAATACAGTTCTCGACAGCTTCCCGGATGGTGGCGGATGAGCTATATCCGGATCGGCGAAGCGAATTCCTGCGCAGGTTCGCGGGACCCCTACTACTGGTTGAGCACCACCGTGATTATCAGGCCGCCGACGAGGGTGACCCAGCCGACCACCCAGAGCGTGTGCTGGTTGATGCGGCGCTCCAGAGCTGCCACGGCTCGCTCGATCTTCGATTCGAGGCGGGCCTCGACCGCTGCGTCTTTGGCGTCCACCAGGGACTCGCTGACCGTCATCGCCGCACCGTGACGACGGCGGTCAGGGCGAGGTCGACTCTGAGCAGCCATCTACACGGGTAACCGAACCTGGTCTCGACATCTGTCATCTCGCCTTCCCCTCCACGCTACTGGTTGAGCACCACTGTGATGATGAGGCCGCCGACGAGGGTGACCCAGCCGACCACCCAGAGCGTGTGCTGGTTGATGCGGCGTTCCATTGCGCCGAAGCGGCGCTCCAGGGCTGCCACGGCTCGCTCGATCTTCGATTCGAGGCGGGCCTCGACCGCTGCGTCTTTGGCGTCCACCAGGGACTCGGTGACCGTCATGGCCGCACCGCGACGGCAGTGAACGACACGAGGTCGAGTCCGGCCATCCACCTCGACGGGGAGTCGAGCCTGGCTTCGATCTTGTGAACTGCCCAGGCGAGATCGGCCTGGCGGTTGTCGTCTGTCATCTCACCTTCCCAAGCGCTGACCAACCACCAGTCTAGTCATTGTCTACCGTTCTGCCAACCTTGAGCATACTGTTCTATAATGATTCTATCTCTTAAAAGTTGGTAACCTCTCTATTTGCCACGTGTTATTGGAAGGCGCTCGGCGCCCACGCCCGTTATGAATCGGCGTCGCGATCGACGAGCCGCTTGCCGGCGCCAGCTACCAGCTACCAGCTACCAGCCACCAGCCACCAGCATCATCCCTGGGTTATGATGCTTCATTCCTCGGATCGGAGTAGGGAGGATCCATGTCACGGACAAACCGGGTATTTCGCCCGCGTGGACAGGCACGTCGGAAGTGGAGATTCTTAGGGCTGCTGGCGGCCTTGTCGCTGGTCGCCTTCGCATGCGGCGACGGCGGCGAGGCCGACGAGACGGCGGCAGCTCAAGCGCAGGCGGCGGCGGCTCAGTCTGATGCAGCCGACGCCCAGGCTGCTGCTGCTGCGGCTCGGGCTGAAGCCGAGGCTGCTGCCGCGGCGTTGGCCGACGCGGAGGCTGCTCTGGCGAGTGCCAAGGCGATGGCCGCGGAGGCTATGGATGATGACGCGGGTTCCCAGGATGCGCTTGCCGACGCGGAAGATGCGTTGGCCGACGCGGAGGCTGCGCTCGATGAAGCCAACATGATGGCCGAGGAGGCTATGGAGGGTGATGAGGCTTCCCAGGCGGCGCTTGCCGAGGCGGAGGCTGCCCTTGCCGAGGCGCAGCGGATGGCCGAAGAGCAGGCGATGGCAGCGCAGGAGAGCAAGGGCACGATCGCATTCAGCTTTGGCAATGAGAGTGCCGGCATCTATCCGATCGTCGCCGACCCCGCCAGGATCGAGGCCGAGAGACGCGGCTACGACTGGGTCGAAGGTTCGGCGAACGGCGACTGCGAGAAGCAGGTCCAGGACATCGAGGGCTTCGTGGCGGCCGGTGTCGACGCCATCGTGTTCCTGCCCTTGTGCGGCATCGATCCGTACCTGCCAGTGGTGCAGTCGGCCAAGGACGCCGGCATCGTCGTAGTCGGCTATTCGACGGCGGTCCCCGGTGGCGACTCGTCCATCGTCTACGCGAACATCGACGGAGCCCGCGCAGTGGCAGCCGAGGCTCTTCGCTGGTTGGAAGAGGACTTCACGGGCGATCCGGAGACCTTCTCCTGGGCGCTGTTCACGTTCGACCAGTGCGGAAGGGCGTGTACGGACCGTACCGATCCGCTCCGGGAGATCATTACAGAAGCGACCGGCGTGGCGCCCCTCGAGGCGGAGTCGGTTGCCGAGGCCAGCGGGCTGGAAGCGACGGAGACCTTCCTCCAGGCCGATCCGGGACTCAACATGGTCATCGGGATCAACGACGGCGGAGCGCTAGGCGCCTACCAGGCGTTCGTTGCCCAGATCGAGCAGGACGGCAGGGACCCGGGCGAGATCTTCGTCGGGGGAATGGACGGGCAGAACGAGGCGCTGGAATTGCTGGCCGGCGCCGACGAGTACGGCATCTACCGTGTCTCGGGAGCTTTGATTCTCGACCAACTGGGCAAGGCGGTCGCAGACCTGCCCGCGAACATCCTGGAAGGGCAGCCGCCCACGAGCCTGGTGCTCAACTACGTGGCAGTCACCCCGGGTATGGCGAGCTTCGCACAGCAGGTGCTGGACAACTACGCGGAATTCCTGGGCTAGATCACCAGGTTACGTATTCTCGGGCGGTCGGCGAGCGGTGCGAGGGAGCATGCTCGTCGGCCGCCTCGGTTGTTCTGATGAAGATCAGTACCGGATCGAGGCCTGATGCCCGGACGTGAGCCTGTAGGCCTGCGTTCGCGAGCCGCGGCTCTGTTGGGGGACAACCGGCAGGAGATCGCAGGTACCTGGGCCAAGATCCTGCGCAACGGGATCGTCGGGGCGCTGGTGGTCGAGGTCGTCTTCTTCGCCATCTTCTCCGACCGGTTCCTCACCGTCTCGAACTTCCGTCTGGTCCTGTTGCAGACCGCCGTCATCGCCACCCTGGCAATACCGAGCGCACTACTCCTGATGGCCGGTTACGTCGACTTCGCGATCGGCTCGATCACCGGCCTGTGTGCGGTTCTCCTCGGAAAGCTCCTGGGAACCATGGGGATCGTGCCTGCCCTGATCATCACCGTGCTGATCGGCTTGGCGGTCGGCGCCGCGCAGGGGATCCTCTCCTCCCCGCTGGGGCTGTCCCCGATCGTGGTGACTCTGGGCTTCTTCACGGGGGTCCGAGGCGTGGTGTTCGTGGTGACCGAGGGACGGACCGCCTCTGGATTCGGTGACACCTTCGCCATCATCGGTCGGGGCCGGGTCCGGTGGCTGGAGATACCCGTTCCGGTCGCCATTGCCGCGGTGACCGTCCTGCTCGGGGCGATTTTCCTCTACAAGACCAGATGGGGCCGTTACGTGGTGGCGATCGGCGTCAACGCGAGAGCGGCGTTCAGGGCTGGGATCCGGATCAACGCGATTCCCGTTTACCTCTACATGGCGACCGGGGCGGGCAGCGCGGTAGGCGCGATGATCCTCGTCTCGAGGCTCGACGCAGCGCCACCGCTCACCGGTGAAGGTCTCGAGTTGAACGTCCTCAGCGCGGTGCTGCTCGGCGGGGTGGCATTCGGCGGCGGGCGAGGGTCGCTGGTCGGGGTTATAGCCGGTGTCCTGTTCGTCGGGCTCCTGAACAACGGGCTCCTGCTGTTCGGTGTGGCCCCGTTCTGGTTCCGCGTGAGCGCAGGAGCAGCGCTCGTCGTGGCGGCCGGGCTCGACGGGGTCGGACGCCGGTTAGAAGGGCGCAGCACCGGTGGCCTCGGCGCGCTCGGCCGCTCGGGGATTTAGTCAGCTGTCAGCTGTCAGTCTTGACGGTATTCGACTACCGAGCTAGGCCCGTGTCACGATGCGACATGTCTGGTAGCACCTGACCCCTTGCACCTGTAACCCGGATGACGACATATCATTGCGAGGAGAGGCTGAGCCGGCCATGTTTCCGCGGGTCATCTGCCACGGGTGTTCACGTGGCGTGGCCCGGAGAGAGAGGGGCTTTGAGAGGCGGCGACCCGTCCGAAGACCGTGATGCGATCCTTCGCGTCGAGAGGGACATCCGTGACCACTTCCGCGACGAGCCATGGTTCGATTTCCGCGCCCATCAGGCGGTTGTCAACATCTACCGGGCGGCCATCACCGTGCGCAACCGGCTCGAACAGGAACTGCTCACGCGCTGGCGGCTCACGTGGGGAGGGTTCACCTGCTTGTGGATACTGTGGATCTGGGGGGAGATGGAGTCAAGGCGGCTCGCCCACGAGGCCGGAGTCTCGAAAGGCACCCTTACGGGCCTGGTGAAGACCCTCGAGAAACGCGATCTGGTCTCCCGTCGTCGCCTGTCCGGGGATCGGCGTCGGGTAGCCGTGTCCCTGACACCTGACGGGCTCGCCGTGGTCGAGGAGCTCTACCCGCACTTCCATACGTGCGAACGCACGTTGACGACCGGTCTCGATACCGATGAACAGGATCAACTGTCACGCCTGCTTCGCAGCATCATGAGACGCGCCGCAGAACCCGGACCTCTCGGAGCACACACTCCGGACTAGTCAGCAGTCAGCAGTCAATATAACCAAACATAAACTAGCCACTAGCCCTGATTCTTCACGGGGTTGGCGGGTTGGGGGTGTGAGGGGGTCGGGTGGTGGTGTTTGGGGGGTGTTGTAGCTGTTGGGGGGTTAGAGCGGTGCCTGCTGTGGGGGGTTCAGGGGTTTGGGTGTTCGCAGGTGGGGCTTGTGCAGGGTGGCGGGGGTGTTCGGGGCGTGGGGGGTCGGGGGTTCGGGTTGGTGTGGGTGCGGGGTTGTTTAGAGGGTGTGGATGTGTTGGTGGGTGGTTGCGATGAGGGGGGCGGTGGGCCAGATGGCTGGTATTCGGAGGGTGGTTTGGCGGCCGTGGCGGGCGATGGTGGCGGGTATGTGCCATAGGTTCCAGCGCAGTGTTTTGGGTTTCGCGCGTGAGAGGGGGTGTTGTTTGGGTAGGGAGAGTTTCTGGAACCAGCGGACCAAGGTGTCGGCGAGAGCGACTATGTAGAGCCAGAGACGGTTGGGAGCGAATCGGGCGAATGGGAAGCGGCTGCCGCCTTGGTCTTTGATACGGGCGATGTTGGTTTCGACCCGGGCGTGGGCGCGCATGTCACGGTCGGATTCGGGTGGGGATGCGGGGTTGTCGGTCCAGTGTCCCCAGTAGCGCCAGCGGTCGGAGTCGAACAGTGAAGTCTTGGCTCCGGGATGCTTGGGTTCGCGTCGGATGATGAGCCGGAGGCCGTCTGTGGGCCATCGGTAGGCTTTGACATGGCCGCTGAGTTCGATCACATGGGAACGTGGCCGTGTGGGTTCTGCGTGTTCGAGTCCGGTGTCGGAGGATCCGGTGTCGGTTTGCCCACTGTTCGGATCGTTACCTTGTAGTGGGCGGGGTTGGGGAAGGGCAGGCTCCCAGGCTGGGTCGTCCACGGGAACATAGGAGAGAGCTTCCGCGATCCCGTCGGAGCTCTGCGCGACGAAACTGAACCCGACGTTACGGCGGCGGCATTCGGCAGCGAACGCGGGTCCCGCCGCGGAATCGGCCCGGACCCGGATCGGATATACCACCGACTCGGGGTCGTCACCCGGCGAATGACCCACCCGCATCCGGGGGGGCAGCGCCGCAATAGCCGCGTCCAGCACCTCGGTAAGGTCCGCTACCTTGTTGGGCGAGGCGTTGCCCCGCCGCAGCAGGGCAGCGAGCGGTTCCCCCGTCCAGTCCGCGAAGCAATACATTGGGTGGAACCCATACTTGGAGTTGTAAGTCGCCGCTGCGCCGTCCTTGTTCTCCGAATGCAGCTCATGAACCGACGAATCAATATCCAACACCACCGTCCCGCCCGCAGGGAAGTCGGCCCACACCCGCTCCCGGAGCGTGGCCACCGCCCCGGCCAACCTCTCGGAGGTCCCTTCATCAGCTTTGGTCAGCGTCCGGTACAAAGTCGAGTCCGACGCAACATCACCGAACAACTCCCGCTGGACCCCCAACACCTCAATATCAGTGACCGCCTCCCCACCCCCCGCTAGGACCAGCATCAAATGAACCAACAACCGGCCCCGATCATGTGTCACACCCGACACACCGAACGCCTCCGACAGCGCCTCACCCAGCCCGAGACGATCCGCGAACCGGCCCAACAACCACAACCCCACATGACCCACCTGGCCGCCGCCACCCACCTCCACCTTCAACGCCGAACTGCTGTTAGCCTTCACCATACGGGTGCCCTCCTGACTGCGACATGGACCTTTACTGCACAGCCCATAATCGCAGGTCAGAAGGGCATTCCCGTGTCAAACCACCCACCCCCACCACTACCCCCATGAAGAATTGGGG
>JAPPGV010000142.1 GCA_028821235.1 bacterium | reverse complement strand
CTTGCGAGGAACACCGCTGCCGACGCCGTACCACACCGCCATCCCGCAGACAGACCACTAGGTCGGTAGATGCGGCTCAGATTCCTCAGGGCTCAAGCACTGCTCGACATGGTCACGCTCGTCGTGTCGATGCTGGTCGCCTCCGCAATCAGCTTCGACACCTTCTTCCCCTGGCAGTTCGAGCCGCAGATCTGGTCGCTTCTGATGATCATGCTCGCCGGCCTGGCAGGGGCCGAATGGGTGGGGTCACGGTTGCTGGTGGGTGGGCCTCCTCGGCCCGGATACGGACGGGCCCTGGCGGTGACGCTCATGGTCCTCGGGGTCACCGCGCTGGCTCTGGTTGCCACCCGCGTCTACTTCTCCCGTTCCTTCATCGGCTGGACGATGGCCTGTTTCGTTCTGGGGGCGCTTGCCCATCGGGCCTGGCTACGGCGCCGTCCCTGGGCCGAGCCGATGGTCCTGATCACCGGCGAGCAGGGCCTGGTGGAGGATCTCAGGAACGCTCCCCACGCCGAGGTGGTCTCGGTGGTCGATCCCTCCACGGAGGCTCGCCTGGACCCGCTCGAACCGGGTGTGGTGCTGGGGGTCGACCTGAAGGCGGCATTGTCCTCCCGGATGGCTCAGTACCTCTCCTCGTGCGCCCTGGCCGGTCTGGACGTGCGGCCGATATCGCAGGTCTACGAGATGCATACCGGTCGGATGCCGATCGTGGCTCTGGTGGAGGGCTGGGAGCTCTCCACACCCGTCATCCGGACCGCTCCCTACCTACCGGGGAAGCGGCTCTTCGACATCCTGGCGGTGCTGGCAACTGCACCGATCACCCTGGTCCTGGCCGGCGTGACGGCGGCCATCACCCGCCTCAGCTCGCCCGGGCCGGTCATCTACCGCCAGGTTCGGGTGGGCCGCGGAGGGGGTCACTTCACCCAGTACAAGTTCCGTTCGATGTGGCACGATCCCGATCAGCAGGGGGCGTCCTTCACCAGCCGCGACGACGATCGGGTGGTGCCTGTGGCCCGCACCATCCGGCGCCTCCGGCTCGACGAGCTACCCCAGTTGTGGAACGTGCTCAAGGGCGATCTGAGCCTGGTCGGGCCGAGGCCCGAGCAGGTGGAGTTCGTGAAGCGTTTCGATCGGACCATCCCCTTCTACTCCCAGCGCCATCTAGTCCGACCCGGATGCACCGGCTGGGCCCAGGTCAATCACGGATACGCCGATGGCGAGGCCGGCACCGTCGAGAAGCTGACCTACGACCTGTTCTACGTCAAGCACATGAGCCCGTGGCTCGATCTCGAGATCCTGGGGAGGAGCTTCTGGACCGTGCTCAGCGGCTTCGGGGCGCGCTGATCAGCGCCCGGCACGACTGGTCATAGTCCACGATGGGCGGAGGCGCCGCCGGGTCGCCGCAGGAGGGGCAGTCCGGATTCCGGCTGAACCGGAGGATGCGGAACCGCTGGTTGAGGACATCGAGCGTGAGCAGCCGTCCATCAAGGCCTTCCCCGACCCCGACCAGCCACTTGATGGCCTCGGCGGCCTGCAGGGTTCCCACCACGCCCGGTAGGACGCCCAGCACCCCCGCCTCCTCGCAGTTGGGCGCCAGCTCGGGTGCGGGAGGCTCGGGGAACAGGCACCGGTAACACGGGCCACCTGCCGGGTCGAACAGGCTGACCTGCCCCTCGAAGCGGAATACCGATCCGTGCACGACCGGGACGCGCAGGTTGAGGGAGGCGTCGTTGATCAGGTACCGGGTGGGGAAGTTGTCGGCGCCGTCGATGATGATGTCGTAACCGTCCAGGATGTCCAGCGCGTTGGAGGCGCTCAGGCGCAGGTCCAGGGTCTCGACCGACACGTCCGGGTTGAGGGCGCGGATAGTGTCACGGGCCGACTCCACCTTGGGGTTGCCCACCGTCCGGGTGCTGTGGAGGACCTGGCGCTGCAGGTTGCTGATGTCCACCCTGTCATGGTCGACGAGGCCGAGGGTTCCCACGCCCGCGGCGGCCAGGTAGAGGGCGGCCGGCGAGCCCAGGCCGCCGGCGCCCACGATCAAGACCCGGGACTCGAGCAGCTTGCGCTGGCCGGCCTCCCCGATCTCCGGAAGCCGGATATGGCGGTCGTACCGCTGCATCTGATCGTCGGGTAGGCGGCTGGGCAATTCCCAGGGACCGCCGCGGGCCTTCCACTCCTGGAATCCACCCGCCAGCGAAGAGGCATTGGTATAGCCCATCGTCTGGAGTGTGGATGCCGCCAGCGCCGAGCGGACTCCCGCCGAGCAGTAGATCACCAAGGGCTGATCGGTGGGCGGGGACACCATGTGGATGCTCCCCTCCAGGACCCCCCGGGGGATGTGGTAGGCGCCGGGTATCTTGCCCTGCTCCAGTTCGGGGTCCTCCCGGACGTCGATCAGGATGATCTGGGAGGGGTCGAGCGCGGCCAGCTGATCGGCCGAGATCTCCCTGATCCGGCTGCGTGCCTCGGCGACGAGGTCCATGTAGGAAGCGCCCATGCCCGGCAGGCTAGTGGCACATGGCCTGTATCAGCGGCCGGTGACGGGTATCCAGAGGCCAGTGGGCGACCGGGAGGTAATCAAGTTCCTTGTGCCCGCAAGCCTGTCGGGTGTACGTGTCAACCCCCGTGTGGCACAACATTCATTGAACACCGGCCACACGATGTGCTAGTGACCAACAGCTGGCACCTAACGGCCGAGGAGGTCGATCAGCCTGCTCATGGTGGGGCCGGCGGGAGTCTCCAGCTTGAGGTCGGCGATCCCGTCACAGTCTGTCGGGCCGAGGTTCACGATCACGAACGGCACACCGCGGCGGGCGGCGGCGAGCGGAATGTCGGCGGCCGGCCAGACCGAAAGGGTGGTGCCCACCGCCAGGACCGCGTCCGCGGCCTGCGCCATGGCGTACCCGCGGTGCATCTCAGCGGCCGGCATGGCCTGGCCGAACGAGATCACGGTCAGCTTGATGATGCCGCCGCAGCGGGGGCAGTGCGGGTCCTCCTCACCGGCTTCCACCCGGTCGAAGACCTTCTCGGTGGGCCATTCGGCCGGGCACCTCAGGCAGCGGACGGTCCAGACGTTGCCGTGCACCTCGACCAGCAGCTCATCCGCCAGGCCGGCCGCCCGGTGGAGGCCGTCGATGTTCTGCGTCACGCAGCCCGCCAGCCGGCCCAGCCGCGCCACCTCGGTTGTCGCCAGGTGCCCCTGGTTGGGTCTGGCCTGGCGCAGCGGTGATGTGGACCACCTGATCCAGCTCCTGCGGCGGGCGGCTGCGGACTCCAGGTACCGCTCGAACGTGAAGTCTTCGGGGTCGACGGTGTTCCACAGGCCGTCGGGGCCGCGGAAGTCCGGGATCCCGGACTCGGTCGAGATCCCGGCGCCGGTGAAGACCAGCAGGCGGCTCGACGCTCCCAGCAGGTCGGCGGCCCGTTCGATCTGGTCGGTTGCCATCCGTCAGGATGCTAGGAGGCTTGCTGGTTGCCGGCGGAGTGGGATAAATCTAACCAAGGACCGACAACTGACGACTCGGACCCGGTCTGCTAGGTGGCTGCCGTGAGACGTTCGATCTTGATGTGACCAACCTTCTGCCTTGCCCGGGCGAGGTCATAGGCTGCCTGGAGTCGGTACCAGGTGTCAGCGCCTCCTCCGAAAGCCTTGTCAAGCCGGATCGCCATCTCCGGCGAGATGCCCGACCGGCAGTTGACTACGTCCGACAGCTGTTTGCGGCTGACCCGAAGCCTCCTGGCCGCTTCGGTAACGCTGAGACCGAGCGGTTCCAGGCAGTCATGCCGCACGGACAGCCCGGGATGGGGCGGGTCCTTCATGCCCATGCCGTCTCCTCCTTCAGTGGTAGTCGACCAGGTCGATGTGGGTCGCGTGGGCACCCTCGAATCGAAATACGATTCGCCAGTCTCCGGACACCCTCACGGACCAGTAGCCGGGCGGTATGCGGCGTCGATCCCCCTTTCGTAGAGGAGCTCCAGACCCTTTGTGCCGGAAGTGGATGATCACTCAGGAGTGAAACCTGCCACCACTCAGGTGACAACGCTTCGGAGGCACCGGGTCACACCCCTCCGGTACTTGCCGCGGGCCGCGAATACCGGACCGAGAGTAGATCTCGGCGATGCTGCTGTCGCAGGCGTGGGGTGAGACGGCCGACGTGATGGCGTCCGATCGGGGGGAGTAACGGCCGTACCCACACCGCCCGGCTGTGGAAATGGACCAGGCCCTCCCGGCAGAACACCGACAGGAACACAGGATGCGGGACTTCCGACCTGCGCTTGGCGGCCATGATCAGGCGCAGGAGCTCCGATACGGCGTTGGGTCCCAGGGCGGCCGTCCAGTAGGTCAGCACGTACGGATGGGACGGCTCCACCCCGTAGCAGAGGTGCTCGGGCCAGAGGCGGGGGGTGATCCGGAAGCGTTCCTGCGCCGTCACGCGGAGCGCGGCGCCCGGTAACGGCGCGATGTCCGTGGCGACGGGAGGACGGTCGTCTAGACGGACAGTACCGGGCGCTGCGAACCGCATGCCTGCAATATGCCGCCGACGACCTATTCAATCAATAGGTTATTTTTAGCGCTTTCAGATATTTTTCCCACTCTTGATCAAGAATCGACCAATAGCAACCATGAGAGGGGGGCCTGCAGTCAGATGGCCGTCATTGGGGCACGAGACCGAGCCACAACGGTTGTCACCTAGTACTATCAGAAGTGATAGGGTGAGTGTCAGGAGTCAGCGAGCAGAAGGCACCGCGATGGTGAGCACTGAGTCGTTCATCGAGGCCAGCGTGAACCGGGTCAAGGCCGAAGCGGATACAGAGACAGTCAAGGCGTTGCTGACGTTACAGGAGTCAGCCAAGAAAGACCTTCTCTGGACCCTCGGGTTCATCGTGGGCGTCGTTGGTACAGCTACCGCGGTGATCCTCGCGGTGCTGGCATGACAATATCCCTTTATCAATATCCTCATCTAGCAACCAGCTAGCTACCTATCACCAGCGATAGAGCGCCGTCCGTCGGTACCAGTTCGCCGGCGGAAGGCACCGTAAGCAGCACGCGGTCGACCAATCCGGGATCGTCCGTAGGCTGGTAAAGGATCTCGATGGCCACCGCCGTGCCCGCTTCCTCCTGGGCGACCTGGATGGCCTCCAACGCCTCCTGCGAGCCGAGTCCCTCCAGCACCGGCACGACAAGGACGCTGGCCTCGCCGGCTACCTGGATGGTCACGGTCGATCCTTGATCCACCTCGAGCCCGGCTGCGGGATGCGACGCCACCACGGTGCCCTGAGGCTCGGGTGACAGCACCTCCTCCACCTCCGCCATGAGGTGGGCGCCGAGGACCGCGTCGCGAGCTTCGGGAGCGGTCATCCCGGTCACGTCCGGCACCTCCGTGAAGGGAAGCTCGTTGTAGTAGCCGATGCCCAGGCTGCCGGGGAACTCGCCTACCGGGTACTTCTCCAGGACGACCTCCATGAACTCCTTCCAGATCGGTGCCGGAACCGAACCGCCGAAGACTTGGGAGTAGGTCTCCCCGTTGATCACCACGTTCTCCAGCGAGATCTGCTCGTCCGGGAAGCCCACCCAGACCGCGGTGGTGAAGTTGGGAACGTATCCCACGAACCAGGCGTCCCGGTAGGCCTGGTGGGTCCCGGTCTTGCCGGCCTGGGGCACGCCCTCGATGTCCGCCCGCCGGGCGGTTCCGCAGCAGACCACCCGTTCCATCGGCCTCCTTACGGCGGCCGCCAGGACCGGCTCGATTGCCTGGGTGGTCTCCACCCTGCGCTGGTAGATCACCTCTCCGTCGTCGGTGGTGATCCGGGAGATCAGGTACGGCCTGGCATGAGAGCCGTTGGTGGCGAACGTGCTGTAGGCGGACGCCATCTCGAGCGGGCTCACCACGCCTGCTCCCAACGCCAGGGAGTAGACCTCCTCCAGTTCCGATGTGATGCCCATCTTGTGGGCGGTGCGGATGATCGCCTGGGGCCCCACCAGGACGGAGAGCTGGGCGTATACCGTGTTGACAGATCGCTCCGTGGCCTGCGCCACCGTGAGCAGGTCGTCTACCGAGCCCGCGTTGCGCACCGTCCAGACGTAGCCGCCGTCAGGGCCGCACGGATCCTCGCACTCGATCTCCAACGGGCTGCGGGCATCCCAGTAGGACTGGAGGCTCCCGCCGGCCTCGAGGTAGGCCACCAGCACGAAGGGCTTGAAGGCCGAGCCCGGGTTGCGGCGACCCTGGATGACCAGATCGAACTGCTCCTGCTCGAAGGGCAGCCCGGACGACATCGCCAGGACCGCCCCGGTGTGGTTCTCGACCATGGCGATGGCCCCGGTGGGCGCCCCCCTGCTGTCGGTGGTCTCCTCGTCCGGTAGCGGCAGCCATGTCCGCAGGATCCGGTTGGCCGCATCCTGGAGGGCGAGGTCCACCGTCACGTAGATCCTGAGCCCGCCGCCTCCCTCGCAGTCCTCTTCGTGGGCCGGGCATCCGAATAGCGCCTGGCGGCGCTCCTCATTGGTAAGGCCCAGGTACTCGTCGAACTCGCTGTCGTTGAGGATCTGGCGGCGCACCTCGGCCACCACGTGTTCGGCCCGGCTCTGGAACGGCTCCGGCTGCTTGATGAGGAAAGGCTCCTCCTTGGCCTCGGCGGCCGCCTCGTAGCTGATGAACCCGGACGCCGCCATGGCGTCGATCACATCGTTGCGCCGGTCCTCGGCCCGCTCCGGCTGGCGGCGGGGGTCGTAGAGGGTGGGGTTGCGGATGGTGACGGCCAGGGTGGCCGACTCGGCGATGGTGAGCTCGGCCAGGTCCTTGTCGAAGTACTCCCGGGCGGCGGCCGCCACCCCGTATGCCGACCAGCCGAAGTAGACCGAGTTCATGTAGAACTCGAGGATCCGCTGCTTTGGGAACCGCTGTTCGAGTTCGATGGCGTACAGCGCCTCGAGGATCTTGCGCTGGATGGTCTGCTCGTCGCCGACGATGTTGTTCTTGACCACCTGCTGGGTGATGGTCGACCCGCCCCGCCGGTCCACGCCGGTCACGTGGTCGCGCACCGCACTGGCGATGGCGGTGAAGTCGACACCCTGGTGTTCGAAGTAGTCCCCGTCCTCGGCGGCCAGTATGGCGGAGACGAGGTGTCTGGGAACATCTACGAAGCGGGCAGGCTCGGAGATGCGCCCGGCGTGCAGCTCGGCGAGCAGGGTCCCGTCCTCGGTGTAGACGCGTGACACCCGGGACAGGTCGGGCAGAGCCAGCAGGGTGGGTTCGATCTCGACCTGGGGAAGCCACCGGTCCAGGAGCCGGTCGAATGTCGCGTAGGCGGCGTTGACTCCGAGGAATCCGAAGAGCCCGATCCAGGTGGCGACGATCATCGCAATGGCCACGCTCAGCACGAGAGCGAGCGACCACCGGCGCTTCAGTTCGCCCCGCTCGATGTCGTGGATGTTCGGACCGGTCAACGGAGACCACGGTCCTTCTGCCGAACAACTTGGTGTGCTTTGGCGGCCATCAGCGTCCCTCGCTGCGTTTCGCTTCCTTGACGTACCGCTGCGGGTATGCCTTTGGCAGCGGGCCTTGCGAGGAACACCGCTGCCGTCGCCATACCACACCGCCGTTCCGCAGGCGGACCGGTAGCATGTCGGGTCATCGGCTAGCCAGGATACCGGTGCCCGTGTCCAATTCTCCTGCATCGCCGCGGCGTGTCACCTCCAGCGATCTGGAGATCGACGTGGTCTACGGCCCGGCGTCCCATGGCGATCTCGGCGATCCCGGGTGCTTTCCCTTCACGCGCGGGCCCTACCCGACCATGTACCGGGGCCGGCCCTGGACCATCCGCCAGTACGCCGGTTTCGGCACCGCCCGCCAGACCAACCAGCGTTTCAAGGCCCTCCTGGCCGCCGGACAGACCGGTATCTCCACCGCCTTCGACCTCCCAACCCAGATGGGGTTCGACTCGGACTTCCCGCTGGCGGAGGGCGAGGTCGGCAAGGTGGGGGTGGCCATCGACAGCCTGGCCGACATGCGGGTTCTTCTCGACGGGTTGCCGCTCGGCGAGGTGACGACCTCGATGACCATCAACGCCACGGCGCCCGTGCTGCTGTTGCTCTACCAGCTGGTGGCCGAGGAGCAGGGCACCCCGCCCGAGCGGATCCGTGGAACCGTGCAGAACGACATCCTGAAGGAGTACATCGCCCGGGGAACCTACATCTACCCGCCGAGGGCGTCCATGCGGCTGGTCACCGACCTGTTCGCCTACTGCGGCAAGGAGCTTCCCGGCTGGAACACCATCTCCATAAGCGGCTATCACATCCGTGAGGCCGGTTCCACAGCCGCCCAGGAGATCGCTTTCACCCTTGCCAACGGCATCGCCTACGTTGTGGCCGCCGTCGAGGCCGGCCTCAACGTGGAGCAGTTCGCCCCCCGCCTGTCGTTCTTCTGGAACTCGCACAACCACCTGTTCGAGGAGGCGGCCAAGTTCCGGGCCGCCCGCCGCATGTGGGCCTACATCATGCGAGATCGCTTCGGCGCCACCGGTCCGGCCGCGCAGCGAATGCGGTTCCACACCCAGACGGCCGGGTCCACCCTCACCGCCCAGCAACCCGAGAACAACATCGTCCGCACCACCGTCCAGGCGCTGGCGGCCACGTTGGGGGGAACCCAGTCGCTCCACACCAACGCGTTCGACGAGGCGCTCGGCCTGCCCACCGAACGCTCCGCCACCATCGCCCTGCGCACCCAGCAGATCCTCTCGGCGGAGTCGGGTCTCGCGGACACGGCCGATCCCCTGGCGGGTTCCTACTACGTGGAGAGCCTCACGGACCGCCTGGAGGAGGCTGCCGGGGGGATCATCGAGAAGATCGATCGGCTGGGTGGGGCGGTGGCCGCCATCGAGCAGGGCTTCCCGCAGAGGGAGATCGAGGAGGCCTCCTACCGGGCCTCGATACGGGTCGAGAGCGGGCAGGACACGGTGGTCGGGGTGAACCGGTTCACCGACGATGCCGGTCCGGCGGTCCAAGCCCTGAGCGTCGACCCGGCCCTCGAAGCCGACCAGCGGTCGAGGGTGAGGGAGTGGCGCGCCGATCGCGACCAGGATGCGGTGGATCGATCACTGGAACGGCTGGCCGAGACAGCCCGAGGAGCGGGCAATATCATGTACCCGATGAAAGATGCTCTGGCCGAAGGCGCCACGCTGGGCGAAGTCTCCGATGCCCTGCGGCGGGTCTTCGGCGTGCACCGTGCCCGGTAACGGGGTTCGGGTTCCGACCGGAAGGATGGAGGCAGGCGGATGAATCGCGAGGACTCGTCTCTGCGGTTCCTGATTGTCGGCGCCGGGCCTGCGGGCAGCGCGGCAGCCTCGACTGCGGCTGCGCTGGGCGCCGATGTCACCCTGGTCGAGGACTCCGTGGTGGGCGGCGCCGCCCATCTCCGGGACTGCATACCCTCGAAGGCGATGGTGGCCACGTCCGTCCGGATGAAGGCGATTCACAACGCGGCGGACCTGGGGATTGTGGGCCCGGGCGCAGGGGTGGACCTCGGCCGTCTGGCTGATCGCATCCAGGCGATAGCGATGGCCATCTCGAACCGTTCGGTCGATCTGCTGGAGAGCCAGGGAGTCGAGATAGTCCGTGGCCGGGGCCGGTTCGTGGGCCCCAACCTGGCGAGTGTGACAGTCGACGGGATCGAGACGACCATCCCCTTCGATGCCGCCCTGGTCTCCACCGGATCGCGGCCGCGCGTCCCCGAGTGGGCCCAGGTGGACGGGGAGCGGATCCTGACGACGCGCCATGTCTACGACCTGCCCGCCCCTCCCGAGCACGTGGTGGTGATCGGATCGGGCGTGACCGGGGTGGAGATGGTCCATATCTTCGAGAGCCTCGGATGCAAGGTGTCGCTCCTGGTGAGCCGCCACCACGTCCTCCCGCACCGGGACGCCGAGGTGGCCGCGGCCTTGGAGGTCAACTTCCTGGAGCGGGGCGTCGGGCTCCTGAAGGGTGCCCGGGCGGTGGGAATCGAACGTACCGGGGACGGAGTGGCAGTGCATGTCGAGGACGGTCGCCGGGTCGACGGGAGCCACGCCCTGCTGGCGGTGGGGGCGATGCCGATGACCGAGGGGCTGGGCCTGGACGAGGCCGGGGTCAAGACCGACCAGGGCTTCATCGTGGTGGACGAGTACCAGCGTACCTCGGCTCCGCACATCTACGCCGCGGGTGACGTCACCGGCCAGATGCTCCTGTCGTCGGTGGCCAACCAGCAGGGGCGGAACCTGGGCCGGCATGTCACGGGCCATCCCGGCCAGTCCATCGACTACTCGCACGTGGCCCAAGCCATCTTCACAGAGCCGGAGATCGCTTCCGTCGGTCTGGAGGAAGCGGACGCCGCGGCGGAGGGCCGCAAGGTTCGTATCACCAAGGTGCCCTTCACCGCCAATCCCCGCAGCCTCATCCACGGGAGCACGGGAGGCTTCGCCAAGGTGGTGTCCGATCCGGCCACCAGGGTGGTGCTGGGCGGGACCATCGTCGGGCACAGGGCGTCGGAGCTGATCGGGATCCTGGCCCTGGCCACCAGGGGGAGGATCAAGGTCGAGACCCTGAGGGAGACCCTCATGGTCCATCCCACCCTCTCGGAGTCGATCTCCGACGCCGGCGACTAGCAGTAAGTAGCAGGACTGATGTCACCGTCCTGCGGGCCCCCGCCCGGTTGGTGAAGGTACGCGTCAGGCCCGTCCGTAGACGGGGACCACCGCCCCTGACATGACACCCGATTCTCCGGTCAGGATGAACTCCGCCACCGCTGCGATCTCGTCAGGGGTGGGCCATTTGACGTACTCCGCGAAGGGCAGTGCGCGGCGGGTGGCCGGCGTGTCCATCACCGACGGCAGGATCACGTTGACGGTGACGTCGGCGTCCTCCAGTTCCGCCGCGGCGGTCTTGGCCAGGGCTACCACGCCCGCCTTGGCGATGTTGAAGGCAGCCTGCCCGGGTGGGTTGTCCACCACGGCCCGGCTTCCGACCAGCAGGATGCGGCCTCCGCCGGCCTCGAGATGGGGGACGGCGGCACGCACGGTGTAGAAGGCCGACCGCAGGTTGAGGTCGATCATCCAGTCGAACCGCACATTGTCGGTGTCCTTCACATCCCTTCCGGCGGCCCAGCCTCCCACCAGCGAGGCAACGGCGTCGATACGCCCGAACCGGTCCGCCACCCTGGCCAGGAAGTCCTCGACCTCCCCGGACTCCGTGGCGTTGACGCGACGGAGGACCAGTTGATCCTCATCGAAAGGAAACCGTTCCTCGAACTCGTCCGTGTCGATGGGTCTGAGATAGGTGGCGCCGATACGGTAGCCCTGGCGGATCAGCCGCCCGGTGAGGGCGGCGCCGAGCCCGCTGGTGGCGCCGACGATTACTGCTACGGGGTCGCTCATGATGAGGTCAGGATATAACGATCGGATCTGTGGCGCGACCATTCCCTGATCTGTCCACGATCCACAGATCGGCGACGTTGGTTCCCGTTCTCCCGGTCCGGAGCAACCCGCCTGCCGCCTCCAGATATGCATAGGAGTCACAGGCGTCCAGGTGGCTCCGGGCCAGCGCCGGATCGGTGACCGTGGCGCCGTCCACGCAACCGCCGGCCGCGTCGGTCGGGCCGTCCACGCCGTCGGTTCCGAAGGCGAGAAACCGGTGCCGACTCCCGGCGATCTCGATGCCGGCGGTGACGGCGGCGTGCTGGCTGCGACCGCCCTTGCCCGGCCCGCGCACCTCTACGGTGGTCTCACCGGCCAGGACCCGGACCGTGGCCTCCGGGGTGGTGGCCAATTCCCTCAGCACGGCATCTTCGGTGTCCCCGGCCAGCCGCGCCGGGGCCGGCGACACGTCCAGGCCGGCTGCGGACAGGAACCGGACCGCCGCCCGACCTGCGGTCATCCCGTCAGCGAGGATCAGGGCGAGATCGCTCCCCGACCCTTGCCGAGCATCGGAGCCCTCGACCGCTCCGGCGATGACGCGCCGGGCCCGATCCGCCGCGCCACCCCGGATGGAGTACCGGTCGAGTATCTCGCCCGGGCGGGCCGGGCTACGAGGTGGGGTCACGGTGGGGCCGGAGGCCACCACCGCCGGATCATCGCCCACGTCGGAGACCACCAGCGTGACCACCGGGCTGCGGCAGTGCGCCGCCAACCGCCCGGCCTTGACCAGCGAGACCGCCTGGCGGACCTGGTTGATCGTCTCGATGGGGGCGCCCGAGCGGATCAGCTGGGCGTTCAGGTTCTGGATGTCGTCGAGGCTGAGGCCCTCGGCCGGCGCCTCCAGCAGGGCCGATCCGCCCCCGGACACGAGAGCCAGCAGGAGCTCGTCGGGCGCCACGCCCCGGGCTAGGTCGATGGCGCGCTCGGCCGCCTTGACGCTCCCTTCATCCGGAACCGGATGGCCCCCCACCACCACCTCCGCCCAATCGGGCGCCGTTTCGGTCTGGTCGGTCACCACCAGACCGCGCGACACCAGCGGTCCCAGGGTGTCCGCCGCGCCGCGGCTCATTCCGGTTGCCGCCTTGCCGACCGCCAGCACCGCCACTGTCCGGGCGGCGATGAAACGGCCGCCGGCGAGAACCCCATCCTCGGTGGGAGCGAGCGCGGAGCGCACCAGCCGGCGCGGGTCCACCGCCTCCAATGCCGCATCCACGGCGCCGAGCAGGCGGCCCATGGCTCGGGGATTGATGGCCCGGAGGTCACCGATCCGGTCGCCGGCCAGTCCCATCAGGGTGTGATCCGCTTGAACGCCTCGGCTCGGGATAGGCCGGCCCCGTTACCGACCGTCCGGGCGCGGTCGTCGATCTCGAGGTGGAACGCCTCGGTCGCCTCCAGCGAGTCCCCGGCGCCGTCCATCGTGGTGGTGGCCTGGCTGGAATGTGACAGCAGGGCGGCCACCTTGTGGTCGACGAAGCCGGTCACGTCCTCGTAATGATCTGCCTCGTCCGCGGCCCAGAGCAGCAGGGCCGAGGGACGGTGGTGGGTCAGGCCATCGGTCAGCTGCTCGGGGAAGAAGAGGTGGTCCCGGGCAGCCACCACCCCGTCGATGGCCGCCCAGCCGGTCGCCCGGTGGTCGGGATGCAGCATGTAGCGGCGCCACGGATCGTGCGTCAGAACCACGTCGGGGCGCAAACGGCGGATCCACAGGCACACCTCGGCGCGCAGCTCCATTGTGTACTCCAGCTCACCGTCGACGTGGGAGAGGTTGAGGGTGCTGTCCACGCCAAGGGCCTCGGCGGCGCGGGTCTGCTCGTTCATCCTCATTCGGACCAGGTCGGACGGCCTGAGTGAAGGGTCCCACGATCCCTTTGAGCCGTCGGTCAGCACCAGGATGGTCGCCTGCGTCCCGGCGGCCGCCCACTTGGCCAGCGTCCCACCGGCTCCGAACTCGGCATCATCAGGATGTGCGCCGATGGCCAGCGCTCGCGTCGGGACCGGCAGGTCGGAGGTCATGCTCTGCTCGGGGACGCGGTAATCGACCATCGCCCGGAGCCTAGGCATATGCCTAGGGGGCCCAGCTCCATGGTGGTCTCCCGGGGGTCGTACCGGACCCGGCCTCCGGCTCGGTACGAGCTATGTCCCGGACGGAAGTACGCTCGGATGGTGCGGAACCCTTCTTTCCCGCAGTCCCCTAACCCCCTCGGGTCCGGCCAGGCCCTACCCGGGACCTGGACGCGCGCCGACTCTCTCCGAGCCTTGATGGAGGCCCGGCTGTTCGACATGGTCGTAATCGGCGGGGGAGTGATCGGTGCCGCGGTGGCCAGGGATGCGGCGAGCCGGGGCCTGTCGGTGGCATTGGTCGAGAAGGACGACTTCGCCGGCGCAACCTCGAGCAGGTCCACCAAGTTGTTGCACGGGGGTATCCGGTACCTACCCCACATGCGGTTGGGGCTTATCCGCCAGGGCCTGCGCGAACAGGACGTATGGCGCCGGACGGCCGACTACCTCTACTCCGACCTGGATTTCGTCATACCTCTCTTCAGTGGCCGGGGGGTCCTGGATCTCCCGCGCTGGCTGACGGCGGGACCTCTGGCTTCCCTCAGCCTCAGAGCGGGACTGTCGCTGTACGACCGTCTGGGCGGGAGGCGGGGACCCGACAGGCATCGAAGGCTGCGGAAGGCGGACCTGGAGAGGTCCTTCCCCAAGCTGCGCTCCGAGTCACTGATGGAAGGGTTCTCCTACCGGGATGCCCTGACCGATGACTCCCGGCTGACCGTTGCGTTCCTCAAGACGGCGGTGGCGCTTCACGGGGCCGTGGCGATCTCCCGGATGGCTGCCCGCTCGATCGACCTGGCCGGCGACGAGCTCAGGGTCGGGTTGACGGACAACGACCCGGACGGCGATGGCCGACCGGTTTTGATCCGGGCCAGGACCGTTATCTCGGCCACGTGGGCGTTCGATCCTCCTCCGCTCGACGGGCGATCTCCGGACGTGTCCCGACGCCTGTCCAAGGGGGTTCACCTGGTCTACAGGGCTCGCGACCTCGGCGTCGAGAAGAAGGCCCTGGTACTCCCCGAGACCGATGACGGGCGCCTCCTGTTCGTGGTTCCGTGGCGAGGATTGGCACTGCTCGGGACCACGGACACCCCGTACGAGGCCGATCCGGACCGGGTCCGCCCCGACGAGGACGATATCGAGTACCTGGAGCGGCACTTGGTCCGCTACCTGGACCACTCCGCTTCTCCATTAGCGGCCTTCGCCGGCCTCCGCACCCTGGCAGGGGACCGCGGGCACGTCTCCGCCGCCTCCCGGGAGCACCGGATCGTCGAGCGGGCGCCCGGTGTATTCGCCGTGGTCGGGGGCAAGCTGAGCTCGGCCCGCGTGATCGGAGCGGAGGCGGTTGATCGTGCCTGCGCCCGTCTGCGCATCGACCGGCGATCCCGGACCGCCGGCGAGCCGCTCGTCGGCGCGGGCGTGGATGCCGGCCTCCGGGAGCGGCTCCGGACCGGCCTGGCACGCATCCAGGTACCGGAGGACTACGCCGACGATCTGATCGGGCGCTACGGCACCGAGGCCGGCGTGGTGCTTCGCATCCTGGAACAGCGCCCGGCTTGGCGAAGCCTGATGACCTCGGCTCGGGTCTCGTTGGCAGAGGTCGCCTACACCGCTCTCCATGAATCGGTGGCGTCGATCGGTGACTTCGCGTTGCGCCGGACCCGGCTCGCCTGGGGCAGCCCCGATCATGGCCGGTCGCATGCGGAGCGGATGGCCTCGACGCTGTCGTCGGTGCTGGACTGGCCCTCCCACCGAGCAACGAATGAGATGGCCGGCTACGCGGACGAGCTGTCCGCCCTCGGCCTCCGAGTCCATCTTCGGGGGGACCGTTAGCCGTGCCCGCGGGTTCGCTTCGCGGAAAGAAACCGGCGATTACCGGCGGGATGAGCGCTCGGCCCGATAGTGTGGGGCCAACGACCGCAGGAGGTGAGGTTCGGTGTATCCATCCGCGTTCGACTACTCGGCGCCCGGCAGTCTCGAGGAGGCCCTGGCCACCCTGGCTGAGTTGGGTGACGAGGGCCGGGTTCTCGCCGGAGGTCAGAGCCTCATCCCCATGATGAAGCTCCGGTTGGCGGCGCCGGGCCACCTCGTGGACATCAACCGCGTCGACGAGCTGGCACACATAAGCGAGTCAAACGGCCATCTGGCGGTGGGGGCTCTGGCCCGTCACGCCGACGTGGCCTCTTCGGAGACGGTGAGCCGTCACAACCACACCGTGGCCTCCGCGGCGCCTTGGGTGTCCGATCCGCTGGTGCGGAACCGGGGAACCCTGTGCGGCTCGGTGGCCCACTGCGACCCCGAGGGCGACTGGAACTCGGTGATGCTGGCGGTAGGCGCCTCGGTGGTGGCCCGCTCATCGTCGGGCGAGCGGGTGATTCCAATCACGGACTTCGTGGTCGACTTCTTCACCAACTCGCTCGATCCCGGAGAGATGGTCACGGAAGTGCGGATCCCGGCGTACCAGGGGCCGGCCGGGGGCGCGTACCTCAAGTTGGAGCGCAAGGTCGGCGACTACGCCACCGTCGGAGTGGCCACCCATCTCGTGCTCGACGGTTCGGGGAACGTTGCGCAGGCGGGCCTCGGCCTGACCGCCGTTTACGGCCACAATCTGAAGGTCACGGAGGCGGAGGAGATGATGGCCGGGCAGGCCCCCGGACCGGAACTGTTCGCCGAGGCGGCGGCCATCGCGGCCCGCGCCTGCGATCCCGATGACAACGTTCGGGGTCCGGCCGAGTACAAGAGGGCCGTGGTAGCGGAGTACACCAGGCGCGGGTTCGCCCAAGCGCTGGCCCTGGCGAGAGGGGAGGGCTGATGCAGATCACCGTCAACATAAACGGTGCCAGCGAGACCCGGGACGTAGAGCCCAGACGCCTGCTGGTCGACTTCATCCGCTCGGATGCGGGCCTCACCGGGACCCACATCGGCTGCGACACCTCCTCCTGCGGTGCTTGCACCGTCCTCCTGGACGGCCGGCCGGTCAAGTCCTGCACGGTGCTGGCGGTCCAGGCTGACGGCAGCGAGGTGAAGACAGTGGAGGGTCTGGCCGAGGGTGGCGAACTCCATCCGGTCCAGGCGGCCTTCAAGGAGCACCACGGCCTGCAGTGCGGCTTCTGCACACCGGGGATGATGCTGGTGGGCAGTGCCCTGCTCGAAGGGAATCCGGATCCGACCGACGAGGAGGTCCGCTGGGCCATATCGGGCAACATCTGCCGCTGTACCGGCTACATGAACATCGTGACTGCCATCCAGGCCGCGGGCGGAGAGGGGAGCTGAAATGACCACGGTTCACGAACCACGCACCAGCCCCGAGGTCGGCGGTATCGGGCACTCCGTCCGCCGCAAGGAGGACGACCGGTTCATCCGGGGCGCCGGCAACTATCTGGACGACCTGAACCTTCCGGGGATGCTTCACATGGCCATCCTCCGTTCCCCGGTGGCCCACGCCAGGATCAACTCGATCGACTCGTCTGCGGCGATGGAGATCGAAGGGGTGCTGGCCGTGATCACCGGCGAGGCCCTGGCAGCACACGGCCTGGCCTGGATGCCGACCCTCTCGGGCGACACCCAGGCGGTGCTGGCCACCGACAAGGTCCGGTTCCAGGGACAGGAGGTGGCGGTGGTGATCGCCACCCATCCCTACATCGCCCATGACGCCCTGTCGCACATCGATGTGGACTACGAGGAGTTGGAGGCCATCACCAGCCCCCAGCAATCCCTTGCCACCAGCACCCTCATCCGGGACGAGAAGGAGGGCCAGACCGACAACGTCGCCTACACCTGGGAGGCCGGCGACCAGGACTCGACCGATGCCGCCTTCGCGGCGGCGGCCAGGGTGGTCAGCCTGGACACCCATTACCCGCGATCCCACCCGGCGCCGCTGGAGACGTGCGGGGTGGTGGCGGATGTCAACTCCATCACGGGCCAGGCCACCATCTACATGACCAGCCAGGCGCCCCATGCCATCAGGACGGTCTTCGCTCTGGTGGCCGGGCTTCCGGAGGAGAAGATTCGGATCGTCACCCAGGACATCGGGGGCGGTTTCGGCAACAAGGTGCCGGTGTATCCGGGCTACGTGGTGGCTACGGCCGCATCCCTCTTGATCGGGAAGCCGGTCAAGTGGATCGAGAGTCGTACCGAGAACCTGATCTCGACGGGGTTCGCGCGCGACTTCCACATGCATGCCGAACTGGCCCTGGACGGGGACAACCGGATCACGGCCATGCGGGCCGGCATCCTGTCCGACCAGGGCGCTTTCTTCTCGGACGCGCAGCCCACCCAATTCCGGGCCGGTCTGTTCCACATCTGCACCGGGAGCTACGACTTCCCGTCCGCTCATGTGACCGCCAAGGGCGCCTACACCAACAAGGCGCCCGGTGGCGTGGCCTACCGGTGCTCGTTCCGGGTAACCGAGGCCTCCTACCTGATCGAGCGGCTGGTTGAGAACGCCGCCCACGAGGTGGGGATGGATCCGACCGACTTCCGGGCGCTCAACTTCATCAGGGAGGACCAGTTCCCCTACCTGTCCCCGACCGGGTTCGTATACGACTCCGGTAACTACCACGGGGCGATGGACAAGGCGAAGGAGATGATCGGCTACGACGGATGGCGGGCTCGCCAGGCCGAGCAGAACGCCGACCCGGACGCCACCAAGCTGATCGGCATCGGTGTGGCCTCCTTCACCGAGGTGGTGGGGGCCGGTCCGTCGCGCCAGTACGACATCCTCGGTCTGAAGATGTTCGACTCCGCCGAGTTGCGGATCCATCCCACCGGCAAGGCCATCCTGAAGCTGGGCGTCCAGACGCAGGGGCAGGGTCACGAGACCACCTTCGCCCAGATCGTGGCGGAGGAACTCGGCATCCCCTACTCGGACATCAAGGTGATGTACGGCGACACCGACAACACTCCCTACGGCCTCGGCACCTACGCCTCCCGTTCCACCCCGGTGGGTGGGGCGGCCACGGCGGTCGTGTCCAGGAAGATCCGGGCCAAGGCGCAGAAGCTGGCCGCCCACCTTCTGGAGGCCGCCGAGGAGGACCTGGACTGGGAGCCCGGTAAGTTCACTGTCAAGGGAACCGACCAGAGCGTCACGATCCAGGAGGTCGCCTTCGCCGCCTACACCAACCATCCGGTGGGTATGGAGGCGGGCCTCGAGGGCGTCACCTACTACGACCCGCCCAACATGACCTATCCGTTCGGGACCTACATCGTGGTGGTGGAGGTCGACACCGGCGACGGCACCTGGAAGGTGCTGGAGATGGTGGCGGTCGACGACTGCGGCGTGCGTATCAACCCGATGATCGTGGATGGGCAGATAGCGGGCGGTCTCACCGAGGGCTTCGCCAAGGCGAACATGCAGTGGATCACCTTCGACGATGACGGCAACTGCATCGGGTCGAACTTCATGGACTACCTCGTGCCAACCGCGTGGGAGACCCCCCGCTACCAGCTGGGCGAGACGGTGACTCCCTCCCCGCACCACCCGATCGGGGCGAAGGGTGTGGGCGAGTCGGCCACGGTCGGATCTCCCGCCGCTTTCACCAACGCGGTCATCGACGCCCTCTGGTCGAAGGGGGTGTCCAACATCGACATGCCGGTGCTGCCGCACCGGGTGTGGGGCGCCCTCAACGGAGTGGAGGCCAGTCCCTGAACCTCAGGATGCGATGAGCATCCTCCGGCAGGCGGCCCGGCTCTACGAGGAGGGTCGGGCGTTCGCGCTGGCCACCGTCACGTGGTCGCGCGGGCCGTCGTCCGGCAAGGGCGGTTCCAAGGCGATAATCCACCCGGACGGTCGGGTGGAAGGCTGGCTGGGAGGCGCCTGCGCAGCCCCGACCGTGGTTCGCCATGCCTTGGAGGCGCTTCGGGATGGCGAGGCGCGGGTGCTGATGCTGGGGGAGGCCGACCGGCGGCCCGGCGTGACGGACGTGGCTATGGCCTGTGACAGCGAAGGAGCGATGGAGGTGTTCGTGGAACCGGTCCTCCCCTCTCCTCACCTGGTCGTCGTCGGCTCCTCCCCGATGACGGGGACCCTACGGCGGATAGCCGAGGTGGTCGGGTGGCGGGCCGAGGCCGTCACCGACGTCGGGGACATCGGCCGGGCAGGCGAGCGATCCTACGTCGTGGTCGCCACCCAGGGACACTTCGACGAGCCGGCCCTGGAAGCCGCCCTCGCCACGCCTGCCGCCTACGTGGGCCTGGTGGCCTCCGAGAAGAGGGCCTCGTCGGTGCTCGCCTGGCTCCGGGAGCGGGGAGTGGGAGCGGATGCCTTAGCAAGAGTGCACGCTCCGGCCGGTGTCGACCTGGGGTCGACCACCCACGAGGAGATGGCTGTGTCGATCATGGCCGAGCTGGTCGCCTTCAAGGCGGCAGGGGCCGGCGCCCAGGTGGTGGAGGTGGTGATACCGCCTCAGGCGGTCGATCCGGTGTGCGGGATGCTGGTGGACGTGGCGAGGGCCGGATTCGTCAGCCACCATGCCGGAGAAGACGTCTACTTCTGCGCCGCCGGCTGCCGCCGCGCCTTCGAGTCGGATCCCTCCGCCTATCCCGGTAAGCGTTAGCCCCGATATATCCTCCTTCGGAGGGGGTAGCCCAAGGCCGGGCTACAACAAACCGGTAGGAATCGGGAAAGGGGAACTCGATGAAGATGCGCCGGCTCATCGTTGCCGTTCTGGGACTGCTCGCTCTCGTGGGGATGGCGGCATGCCAGGGAGAGACGCCCTCCGCGGTGGGACAGCAGGCAGCTGCTTCGATGTCGGGTACCGACGGAGCCGCACTAGGCACTGTCGTCCTCGCGGAAGGACCCAACGGTGTCCTGATCTCGGCTGACGTGACGGGGCTTTCCCCCGGAGCGCACGGATTCCACATCCATGATGTGGGCGCTTGCACGCCCGATTTTTCCGCGGCGGGCGGGCACTTTGCCCCTGGCGGGGAAGGTCATGGCTTCCAGCACGAGGACGGGTCCCACGCCGGAGACCTGCCGAACCTCTACGCGGGTGCGGATGGAGTTGCCCGGGCCGACGTCTTCACGAACAAGATCACACTTGCGGCCGATGCCGACACGTCGATCTTCGATGCGGACGGTTCCGCCATCATCATCCACGCCAAACCCGACAGCTACGGCCCCGACCCTGGCGCGGGCGACCGCGTCGCCTGCGGCGTCATCCGGCGCGCATAGTCCGCCGGCCCCGACGCCGGGCGGTCAGTCGTAATCGAAGACCTCTCCGGCCAGCACTTGCTCCAGGGAAGCCTGGGGGTAATGGCCGTCGGGCCAGTCGGCCAGTTGGATGAGGGTGCCGTGGGCGCTCGATGGATGGATGAAGCACTCGCTCCAGCCGCCCGGATTGGTATGCAAGCCGACCACGTCCATCCCGGCTTCCTCCGCTCTCCTGGCTGCCTCGGCCACCGAAGACACCTTGAAGGTGAGATGGTGCATCCCCTCCCCTCGCGATCGCAGGAAGCGCCATAGGAAGCAGTCATCGGTCACGGGCGCCAATACCTCGATCTTCGTGCCGCCCGGCAGCCGGTACTGGATCCACCGGAATCCCCGCCGCTGGTTGTCTGCCCCCGTGAGGAAGGCGCCGCCGAGCAACTCCAGCGACTCGGCCGCCGCGGCCGCGTCACGGACCCCGATGGCCACATGGTCGAAGTACTCGATCAGATCGCTGAGGGGCTCGAGGTGTTCGGGAAGATCAGGCATAGGGTGCCTCCAGGATGCCTACAATTCTGTTCATATGCATGATATAGTGAGCTATCATGGACTTGTCACATCCTATCAATGCTCTGTCGCCGGGTCTCACAGGGGCTGTGCTCGAGGTGCTTTGCCGGACGACCCGTCCACTTTCCGGACGAGCGGTACAACGACAACTTCCGAGGTCCGCCAGCCAGGCCGGGGTCCAGAAGACGTTGGATCGGCTGGCCGCCGAGGGGTTGGTCACCCAGACGGCAGCGGGTCGATCGATTCTCAACCTGCTGAACCGCGATCATGCCCTGGCATCGGCTGTCCACGAGGTGGTTGCCGTTGGTGACGACATACCGGCTCGGATCGCCGAGATTGTAGAGACCCACGCGAAGGGTGTGTCGATGGCCCTGCTGTTCGGATCGGTTGCCCGCGGCGAGGCCGGCCCGGGGAGCGACATCGATCTGTTGCTCATCTGGCCTGCCGGTACCGAAGAGCCGGTGTTATGGTCCGCGGCGGCCGAAGTCGCCGTAGGCGTGACACGACTCACCGGCAACCCTTGCACCCCGTTGGTATACACCGACGAGGATTACGCGGCTCTGCCCGAACGAGCCCCCGGGTTTGCCGAGTCGCTTGCCCGTGAGGCCGTCACTCTCATACCCGCCGCGTGAGGCGCCGCGGCACCAGGCGTGTGCCATGTGGCCGGGCATTCGCGGACACTCGCCTGAAGCAGGCCGAAGCCTTTGCGCTGGTTGCCGATCTCGACCCTCTGTCGGCGGATGGGCCGCTCCGTTCGGTGGCGGTGAGCAATGCCGTGCTAGCCGGGATCGCTGCGGTCGACTCGATCTGTTGCAGGTACCTCGGACAGCGCTCGGCTGCCGGTCACCACTCAGGTGCTCTGGTGCTGTTGACGGATGCTCCTGGTGGAGGCCAGGACGCCGGAGCTCACTTGATTGCTCTACTGGCCATGAAGAACATGGCCCAGTACGAGGACAGGCATCCTTCGGTGCCCGAAACGAAACGTGCCATACGGGCGATGAGAGCACTGATACGAATCGCGCGCCTGCCTTGACCTGAGCTCCCTGTCGCGAGCGCCCGTGCTCGCATAGCCGGCCGAGCACGGTGTGGCCGGATAGGTCCGGCTGTAGCCGCGCAAGTTTCCCCGTCCCATGGTCATCCCACGGCGTTGGGTGAGCGCAAAGAGATGCCGACGCCTCCACCTGGAGACGTCGGCATCCGTAGTCGGTGGGTCCGGCGCGAAGAATCGCCGACCGGACCATTTGTCTGTCTAGTTACAGGCGGGGAGACCCTCGGTCGGACCGATGTGCCGCTCGTAGACCTCGTCGAGCGTGCCCCTCGAGATGTAGTAGGCCAGCCAGCCGTTCAGGTAGTTCAGCCACACGACCTCACCGCGGGGGAGGGCCCATGCCCCGTACTCCTCTGCGACGAACGGCGCGTTGGGGTTCAGCACGCTGGTGCTCGGGTTCTCCGCTACGAACGGAAGGGCGAGGTACTCCTCGATGACGATGGCGTCGGCCCTACCCGAGGCGACTTCGAGCAACGCAGGCGCCTGATCGAGCTCCACGAGTTCCGCGTTCGGGAACCGGGTCTCGGTGAGGCTGGCCGCGGTCGAACCGATCAGGGCGGTCATGGTCACGCCACTGCTGTTCAACTCGCTGATGTCGTTGATCCCCGAGTCGTTGTTCACCACGACGACCTGGCGGTAAGGAACGTACGGGCATGTGAACCAGAGCTGCTCGAGACGAGCCGGACGACCGACGAGACCTACCGACACCATGTCGAACTGGTTGGCGATCAGGCCCGGGATCATCGCGTCGAACTCGAGGTTGGAAATCTCGAGCGTCACTCCGAGATCCTCGGCGAGCATGTTCATCAGGTCCACGTCGTACCCGGCGGGGTTCCCTGCGTCATCGATGTACATCTGCGGCGGGAACTGGAGGACCATACCGACGTGGAGGGTTCCGCGATCCTTGATCTCGTCCAGCAGGTTGCCGTCGACGACGCCCCCGCCGGATGCGTCCATGGATGACTCGAGTTCCACGATCCTGGCCTCCATGGCGGCCATGTCTGCGGCCATCTGACCATCGCCGGCCGCTGCGTCGCTGCCGCCACCATTGTCGGCGCAGGCGCCCGCGAGCATTGCTAGTGCAAGTACCGGGACCAGCCACTTCATGCGGCTCTTCATACTCTGTCTCCTCCCTAGGATTCGATGTGTTTGCGAGTGACCGGCTGACCGTGAGACAAGCCACGATCATCCATCCATCTGCGAGTTGTGACGTCCGAGTTGTGACGTCGACCAAGTCATCCTACATTGCCGTAGCCGTCCCGGACGATTTGGATTCACGTTCAGATGCGACAGCCTCCTGGATCGTCCTCAGACGTACCCCCCTGCGCCGGGCGAGGGGTGACCTCACTCTGGCGGTGAGGACGTCCACCAGGGCAAACCGCTTCTCGAGGTACTTGACTCCGAAATACGCCGCGGTGGTGAGTATGAGGTAGAAGATAACCGCGCCGAGATACACCTCGAAGTAGCGGAATGTCCTGTTGGCCATCACGCTGCTCACGCGGAAGAGCTCGGGTACACCGATTATGAAGACCAGAGACGAGTCCTTGATCATGCCGATGAACATGTTGCCCGTGGGCGGGATGACGATGCGGATGGCCTGCGGCAGCACCACCCGGAAGAAGGTCTGGGGACGGCTCATACCCACCGACAGGGCCGCTTGGGTCTGCCCGTCGGAGACCGCCTGGATGCCGCCGCGGAAGATCTCGCCCAGCCAGGCGGAGTATTGAAGGGTGAGAACCAGGATCCCGGCCTGGATGGCTGAGATCTTGACGTCAAACTGGATCGCTATCCCGTAGTACACGAAGACTACGAACACCAGCAGGGGGATAGCCCGGAAGATGTTGATGTAGGCGGCCACGATCGGGGCGAGAAGCCGATTCTTCGACATGCGCAGGAGAGCAACCCCCAGGCCGAGTACGGTCGCCAGCGCGAAAGCGACGATGGCGATGAATACGGTGAGCCTCACTCCGCCGAGGAAGGCGTCCCGGTTATCCCAGATGAACTCGGGCCTGAAACGCGCCTGCGCGAGTATCCACACACCAAAGTCGAACATCAGAGGATTGCCTCGAAGAAGGCTCTGGTGCGCGGCTCCCTGGCGTCGCTGTAGAGCTCCTTGCCCCCCGACTCCACCACCAGGCCATCATCCATGAATATGTTGAGATCCCCGGCTTCCCGGGCGAATCCCATCTCATGGGTTACCACCACCATCGTCATGCCCGACTCCGCCAAGTCACGCATGACGGCCAGCACCTCGCCTACCAACTCGGGGTCGAGAGCCGAGGTGGGTTCGTCGAACAGCATCACCTTGGGTTCCATGACCAGGGAGCGGGCGATCGCCACCCGCTGCTGCTGGCCGCCCGACAGCTGTGACGGGAAGGCGCCCAGCTTGTCGAGCAGGCCCACCCGGTCGAGGTAGGTGGCGGCCTTGTGCTCGGCCTTGTCGCGCTTCATCCCCCGCACCCGCCGGAGGGCCAGAGCCACGTTGTCGAGCGCGGTGACGTGGGGGAACAGGTTGAACTGCTGGAACACCATGCCGATCTGCTGGCGGAGGAGCCGCGCCTTGCCACGGGGCAGGTCCTCGCCTTCGATGCCGGGGCCGTATTCCTTGCCGTCGAACCAGACCGAACCGGAATCGGGGGTCTCCAGGAGGTTGGTGGTTCTGAGCAGCGTTGACTTGCCGGATCCGGATGGCCCGAAGATGACCACGTGCTGGCCCTGTCCCACCGTCAGGTCGATGCCTCTCAGGACATGGTTGGTATCGAACGACTTGTGGATGTTGCGTAGCCGGACGACGGGCCGGGCGTCCTCGGTCTGGCTCATCCTTCCGCTACATGTCCATCGGGGTCTCGCGAACCTGGGCCTGGTATCCGTGGCGGTTCAGCAGGTTCACGAGAGCGTCCTCGGCGAACCTGAGCCCGTCGTGCATGCCGAGCCGGTAGGCGCTCTGGCCCTTGGCGTCGTTGTAGTCCAGTTCCTGCCGGACCCGCTCGATGAGATGGAGGATCCCCCGTTCCGGACTCTCGCCGGGTTCGGAGACACGGGCCCTCTGGTCGGCTTGCAGTGAGTTCCCGGGAGGATGTGACACGTGATCTCGGATCTGCTCAGGACACGCCGGCGGTGGCGGAGCGATACGCATCGGCGACGGCGTCGATCCCCTCGGGGTCGAAGCCGGTGACCGTCCGGTCCCCGTAGACCAGGTAGGGCACGATCAGGTCACCGGTCAGGGCGAGCAACTCGCTGCGCGCTTGCTCGCTCTGGCGGATGTTGCGGTCGTCGAACTCGACGGAGTTGGCCTCCAGGTAGTCGCGCACCCGGCAGCACTCCTGTCAGGTCGGGGTTCGTGCGTCGGTGTTGAGGCTGTAGAGGATGGGGTGCTCCACCGGTATCTCCCTCGGTCGGCTACTCCGATCTCGCCACTATAGAACATCGGCCCGTCCGGACCGCGCTTGCCCGGCCACGGATCGGCGCCGTTTGTAGGATGCGGCGCCAGGTATCGGAGGGAGGAATCGGCTATGGCGGTAGCTCTGGTGACAGGCGCCGGCTCGGGTATCGGGACGTGCGTGGCGGAAGTGCTGGCGAGTCGTGGAGATCAGGTGGTCTGCGCAGACCTTGACGGCGCTCGCGCCGCCGAGGTGGCTGACCGGATCGGGAACGCGATGGCGGTCGCTGCCGACGTGACCGACCCGGCCGCATGCGACTCCATGGTGGAGGCAGCCGTCAACCGGTTCGGAGGTCTCGACACCGCGGTCACGTGCGCAGGCATCGAGATGGGCGGGGATTCCATCGATTTCGATCTCGCAGCCTTCCGCCGCATCGTCGATGTCAACCTCACCGGCAGCTTCCTGACCGCCCAGCGGGCCGCGCGGGCCATGGTCGACCAGGGGAACGGAGGCGCCATCGTCCTGATCGGCTCCATCAACTCCAAGGTGGTGCTCCCCGGGACTGCTGCCTATGCATCATCCAAGGGCGGGGTGTTGTTGCTCGGCCAGGCGTTGGCGGTGGACTTCGCCCGGCACGGCATCCGTGTCAACACTGTCGGCCCGGGTGTAACCGACACGCCCATGAGTGCGGTGAGCCTGGCCGATCCCGGGAGGCGGGCCAAGCTGATGGGACGCACCCCGCTGGGGCGGCCCGCCCATCCCCGCGAGATCGCCGAGGTGGTGGCCTTCCTGACCTCGGACGGTGCCAGCTTCATGACCGGCGCGTTCGTGCCGGTTGACGGGGGATGGCTGGCCTCGTAGGTAATAGCTAATAAGTAATAGCGACTAGTGCTGATTAGCAACTAAGGACTAGAGACTAGCTGATCGCCACGTCCACTACCAGGCGTTTGCCCAGGGTCCCTGAGGCGGCGATCTCCGCCAGAGCTGCCGGTACCTGCTCCAGGGTGATGGTCTCTCCCGTCAGCGCGGTGAGGTCGAGGCTGCCGGCGGCGTGCAGGCGGTTGCCGGTCACGAAGTCCTGGCGGGTGAAGCCGAAGGTGGTGATCAGCGACACCTCCCTCGACAGGAAGTCACGGAGGAAGCTGTCGAACGTGATCGATGTCCTGCCCTCGCAGATGCCCATCAGCAGGACGATCCCGCCCCGGCGAACTGCATGCACCCCGAGGGCCACGCTGTTGATGTGGCCGGCCGCCTCGAACACGATGTCGGCTCCGGCCGGGGGGCCGAGGGTGTCCCTGACCATTCGCGCCGCCTCCCTGGGCTCGACGCCGGACACGTTCACCGCCCCGTCGGTCCACGGGGCTGCCGCCTCCAGGCGATCGTCGGCAATGTCGACCGCCACCACCGAGGTAGCACCCATCGCCCGGGCTACCTGGCAGATGGTGAGGCCGATGCTGCCCACTCCGGTCACCACCACCCGGTGGCCTCCCCGGACGCCGGCCCGCCGGGAGGCATGGACCGCAGCCGGTACGGCCGATCCCAGCATCACGGCCTCCTCTACGGGAGTCCCCGGCTTGATGGGGAACATGTGGGATTCCGGAACCGCTACGTAGTCCGCGAAGCCACCGTCGATGTTGATCCCCAGGTGCCGCATCCACGGGCAGATCATGTCGTCGCCGCGGATGCACCACTCGCACACCCCGCAGCCGACCACTGCGTCGACTATCACGACCGATCCCGGCTGTGGAGCGGCGTCCGACGAGACCTCCACCACCTCTCCCACTATTTCGTGGCCGAGTATGCGGGGGAATCCGAGAGTGTCGAGCATGCCGGCTGCCATCTGAGCCTGGAACAAACCGGCAGCGGAGGCGATAGTGCGGATCAATCCCCAACCGGGAGGCGTCTCCGGCACCGGGATGTCCTCGAGCTCGAACCTACCCCCCTCGTACATCCCGAGAGCTCGCATCTGTCGATCCCTCAACGAGGTAGTCGAGACGTTCAGTCGATGACGCCGGCCGTGTCGAGCTCCCAGATCAGCTCGCTGAACTGATAACCGCCCGGCACCCAGCGCTTCCTTGAGTACTGGATGTTGGGGTTGTAGGCGAGCGCTATGTGCTCGTCGAGGTCGCAGAAGTTGGAGGAGAACTCCACGTCGGGGGCGTTGTCACGCAGGTAGTCGCCGATGGGGCAGTTGAGCCGCAACACGTACTTGACCATGTTGCCCTCATCGTCGTAGTAGCGCTCGGTGTCCAGCTTCGGCGACCACTGGAAGTAGCCCCAGAACTCTTTGAAGAAGTTGTTGAGGTTGAGCCGCTCGCCCTTTTCGCGGGTCTTGGCGGCCATGTCGGCGCCCATCTGGTCACCCTGCCGCTTGCGGGCCCTGGCTACGGCCGCCCGGCCCGCCTCATGGCCCAGCTCGAGCTCCATGGCGTCGGCGAGTACCGAGAAGATCTTGGTCTTGGCGTGGAACTCGGCCTCGTTGGCGTCCCAGCCCTTCTGGATGGGGTCGTCGGCGGAGACCTCGCGATAGTGCTCCATGTAGCGCAACTCGCCTTCGAGGTCGGACTTGCGCTTGGTCTTGGCGAGCCGGTCGCCCGGTGCGTCATCGATGGCGTCGGCCAGTTCCTTCAGTTCGGGCTGGGCGATGTCGACCCGTGCGTACTCGCTCATATCCGCGTTTACCTCCATTTCAGACGGTTATTCCGGGGTTCCGTTGACCACAGCCTACCGCCGGGACCGGACCGCCCGGCCGAGGGCTGCCCCGGTGGATGGTCTACTGCCAGTCGGCTCCGGTCTGGAACAGCTCAAGGATCAGGCCCCCCACCTCACGGGTGTCGAAGTAGGCGAACTTGCCGCCGTCCTCCAGGATGGCCGAGGAGATCACCTCGAAGCCCAGGGCGGTCAGGGCTTCCACATCGCGGTCCAGGTCATCGGTATGGGCACACAAGTGGACCACTCCCTCGCCGTGGGTCTTCAGGAATTCCATCTGGATGCCATCGCCCGACACGGGTTGCAGCAGTTCGAACTCCACGTTGCCCATCTGGGTGATCAGGCCCTTGACCTCCACGTCGGGACAGTCCTTCCCGTAGATCTTGCGCTCCAGGGCGTGGGCGGACGGACCTTCCACGAAAGGCCCTACACCGATCCGCTCGTAGAAGGCGGCGGCCTTCTCGATGTCGCGCACCACTACGCCTACCTGATACGTCCTCGACCAGAGGTCGTCCCGGAGTGCTGGCTTGTCGGCCACCGATCTCTCCTAACCTTGTCGCGAAGCAACCCCGCATGGGTGCGGGGATGCAGTCCAGCCGGACCGAGCGAGAGGATACCAGCATGACCCAGCCCATCGACCCGGCCGATCGGGCCGCCATAGTCGATCTCGTGTATGCCTATGCGTTCCATTTCGACCAGAACGAGCCGGAGAAGCTGGCCGATCTGTTCACCACCGATTCGGTGATCGACTACGGGCCGGAGTTCGAGAACATCGTCGGGTGCGATGCCATAGTGGGCGCCATCCAGCCGGGACTGAGCAACCTCTTCTCCTCCTCGGCGCATCACATCACCAACCCGCGGGTCTGGGCCGACGGTGATGACGAGGCGACCGGCACCTTTTACATCTACGCCTGGCATATCTACCACGACAGGCCGGGCGACGGTGAGATGTGGGGGCAATACCACTGCCGGTTCAGGCGGACCGGAGAGGGATGGAGGATCGCCGAGTTCACGCTCAAGGTGATGGGCATGAAGAACTTCCACCGTGACACGATGCATACCATCGGGCGGCGTCTCTGACCATGAGCACGGTTCTGCTGGTCGGGGTCGGGGACCTGGGCGGCTGGGCCCTCGAGTTCCTGGCCCGCAGCCCGGGGGTCGACCGGATCGTCACCACCAAGCGGAGTCCGTGGGGAGCCGCCTCGAGAGTCGATCTGGCCATGCTGGGGTCGGCCTTCCAGGGCCACCACAAGCGCTTCGACCACTACCAGGCGGATCTGGCCGACGAGGAGGACATGGCGCGGCTCCTGGGGGAGGTCAGGCCGGACGTCATCATCCACTCGGCCACGGTCCAGTCGCCCCGGGTGTTCATGAACGCCGACATCGACGAAGGGCTCAGGGCGACCATCCGGGCGGCTACCTTCAGCCTGTGGCTCCCCTGGCATCTGCTGCCCGCCAGCCGGTTGGTCCGGGCGGTGGATCGGGCCGGGATCGAGACCGCCATCGTGAACACCTGCTTCCCCGATGTGGTCAACCAGGCGCTCTGGAGTCACTTCGGGCACGGCCCTATCGCCGGCGCCGGCAACGTGGAGGTCAGCGCCGCCACCGTGCTCCGATACGCCATGGAGGCCACCGGCCTGCCGGCCGCCGCGATCCAGGTGTCGCTGGTGGGGTCGCACGCACTCATGGCCTACGGCGCGGCGCGGGTGCCCCATCACCTCCGGATCGAGGTCGAGGAGAGGGATGTGACCCCCGAATACGACCTGGCCTCCATCCTGTCGTCCTGGCCGTCGCGGATTGACTGGGGGCGGACCGGCTGGTTCTCGCTCTTCGGCGCCTCGGCGGTGAAGAACGCCCTGGCACTGGTCGGGCCAGAACCGGTCCGGACCCACGTCTCCGGTCCGATGGGCCTGCCCGGTGGTTACCCCGCCGTTGTCTCCGCCGGCAGGGTGGATCTCGACCTGCCGGCTCCGCTCACCAGCGATGAGGCGGTGGCGATCAACAACGAGGCGGCCCGGTTCGATGCCATCGAGCGCGTCGAGGGTGACGGGACTGTGGTTTACACTCACGAGGCACTTGGAGCCATGGAGGATCTGGGCTACCGATACGAGGCCGTGGAGTTCGATGACTTGGCCGACCGGTGCCGGATACTCCAGGACCTGTACCGGCGCCTGGTCACAAGGAGGGACTGAAGAATGTCCAGATGGGCCCATGGTCAGCGACAAAACCCCAGTTCACAGCATCGGGGGCTAACCCATCCCCGTCTCTTCCAGCGCCGTCCTGGGAGCGAAGGCCGTGCCTGAGTTCATCCGCAAGCCCCTGGAGGGCCTGTTCCCGCTGATACCTCTGAGCCTCCACGAGGATCAGGAGATCGACTTCGAGGGGGTTCGCAGGAGCATCGAGTTGGTGGCCGCCTCCGGCGCGCCGGGGTGCATCGTCTTCGGCTCCATGGGGCAGATGACCAGCGTAACGGAGAAGGAGTTCGACGCCGTCTGCGAGATGGCCGTGGCCACGGGTCACAGCGCCGGTATCGCGGTGGTTGTGGGCAGCACCGCCTCCTACCAGCGGGAGGCGATCCGCCGGGCGCGGGTCGCCGAGCGGGCCGGCGCGGACGGTTCCATGCTGGCTGCGCCCTACGCCCTCCCGGTTACCTCCGACTGGGCGCTCCGCTTCTTCATAGAGGTGGCCGGATCGCTGGACGGCGAGATGGCACTCATGCTGTACAACTACTCGCCCCTCACCGGCATGAACCTGACCGCGCAGATGTGGGAGACGCTCCTCGACATCCCGAACATCAAAGCCATCAAGGAGTCCAACACCTTCCTGCCGCACTTTGACGAGATCCTGATCACCATCGGCGACCGCATCAACGTGTTCGCCGGCAACGACCCGGCCTTCTTCCATGCCTCGACCCTCGGCGCCGCCGGAGCCACCGGCATCTTCAGTTGGGCGGGACTGCGGGCCGGCACCCGCTTCGTGGACGAGTGCCGCCGCGGCAACCATGACGATCCGTGGGTGAGGAGCGTTTTCGCCGCCCTCCAGCACTTCTCGGCGGCCATCCGCCGGCCCGACATGCCCTCCATGCTCAGCTACGAGCACGGCTACCTGAATGCCATCGCCGGCCTGGGCGGCGCCCGAACCGGTGTCCCCCGGAAGCCCTACGGACCGCTTCCCGAGGCAGCCATGGTCGAACTCAAGGTTGCCGCCGCGGCGCTGCAGGATCTGGACGCTGACCTATGACCTCCGACCGGCGCGGTCCGGGAGAGATCCTGGTGGTGTCGAGGAGCGAGGTAGACAGCCTGCTGTCCCCGGCCCGATGCCTCGAGCGATGCCTGGAGACCTTCCGGTGGGTGGGAGAGGGCCAGATCGAGCAGACCAACCCGGTCAACCTCTACATCCACGACCGGCTCGGGCCCGAGCCCCCCTTCGGCCACGGCGTCGTCCAGGCCTTCCCGGCGATGATCCGGCCGCTGGACCGGGCGGCGGTGAAGTGGCTGTCGAGCTTCCGGATGAACCCGAAGCGCGGCCTGCCGGCCATCTCGGCGCTGGACCTGGTGACCGACACCGACACGGGCATGCCGCTAGCCCTGGTGGACGGAACCTCGGTGACCAACGCCCGTACCGGTGGCCACTCCACGGTGGGGGCCATGTACCTGGCCAGGCCGGACTCGAGCCGGTTGGCGATCATCGGCTGCGGGCACGAGGGCCGCACGCATGCTCTCACGCTCAACGAGCAGTTCCCGCTGGAGCAGGTGGTCGCCTTCGACATCTACGAGGAGCAGGCCAACCGTTTCGCTGACGAGATCGCAGCCAGGATCGGGGTACCCGTCGTGGTGGCGCCCGATGTCGAGACGGCTGTGGCCGACGCGGACATCATCTGTGTTGTGACCACCGCTCCTCGTCCGGTACTCATGGAGGAGTGGGTTCCGGCCGGGGCGCATGTCTGCGCGGCTACCGGGTTCCGTGATGTCGATCCGGGCTGTGCCACCTCCTTCGACAAGTGGGCGGTCGGCTGGTACGGGCGCGACCTGGCCTGGGTGGAGGGTGAGGAGGTGGGCCGGATCGGGGGTCTCCGGCCCGGTGCTCTCTCCAGAGCCGACATCTTCGGAGACATCGCCACCGAGATCATGCCGGGCCACAAGCCGGGCCGGGAGGATGACCGGGAACGCACCATCATGACCCACATGGGGATGCCCGCCCTCGACGCGGCGGTGGCCTCGCTGGTCTACGACCTGGCATTGGCGGCCGGCGCCGGCACCTGGATCGAGGTCTTCTAGGTGGGCACAGAGTCGGTGATCGCCGAGCCTGCGATTCCCGAGCGGGAATCTCGGGTCAACATGGATGCCCTACGAGAGGCGGTCGACTTCCTGCGCCCCGCCTTGCACGCCGACGGTGGCGACCTCATCCTGATGGACGTGGACAGCGAGGGAGTGGTGGCGGTCGAGCTCGTAGGCGCCTGCGGTACATGCCCGCTCTCGGTGGTCACGATGACCGCCGGGATCGAAGCCCTGTTCAAGCAGAGGGTCCCGGGGGTGACCGGAGTGGTAGCCCGAACCCCGACCGTCCAGCTACCCGGCTACGACTGAGTCCAACCTGTGACTACAGCGAGAGCGCCGTCGGGCTGGCTGTCCTGGTTGACCAGGTTCCCCTCGATGCGAGCCACCCGCTCGGAGAGTTCCTGGGCCTTGTCGGCGAGTCCTGAACCTTGTTGGTGATTATCTCGTTCTTCGGCAGGCTTCAGCGCGCCAGCCGGACCTCGGCGTCGATCTGGACCCGGGCGCCCTTCCAGAGGAAGGCCACGCCGTAGCTGATGCGCGCCGGGTAGGGGACCGGGAAGCGCTCCCCGTAGATGCGGTTCATGGCGTCGAGGTCATCCTCGTTGACGAACTGAACGTTGGTGTGGACCACGTCGGCCAGCGTCGCTCCCACCTCGGCCAGGATGTTCTCAAGATTGGTGATCGCCTGGTGGAACTCGGCCTCGAAGCCGCCCTCCACGAAATCTCCGGTGACGGGATCCCGCCCGATCTGGCCGGTTATCCACGCGGAGTCGCCATGGACACGGATGTGCGGGTAGGGACCGCGCGGCTCGGGAGCGTCTTGGCTGGTCACGGCTTGTTCGGACACGGGCATTCCTCCTCGGGGGTTGCGAATCTGGTGGCAGGCCGGCGGGCCAATGTCTAGGCGGATCGCCGGAGCAGGTTCAGACCGTCCCGCACCCGGTCGGGCGCGGTCCAGTCCGCCGAGGTCACGACTTCGGTGACCCCTTGCCTCGCCAGATCGGCGAGTTGCTCGGCCAGGGGCGCCACCGGCCCGGGTGTCTGGACGGCCAGCCGGGTGGGGGCTTTCCGTCCCGCCGCAGCGGCTTCGATCCGGATGGATTCGATGCTGTTACCGATCCGGGCCGGGTCGAGTTCGTCCGTGTAGGAGAAGCCCAGCCAGCCGTCGCCTCGGCGAGCGGTACGGCGTAGCACCGGCGGCGAGTCCCCACCCACCAGGATGGGCGGTTCCCGGAGCGGGGTGGGGTAGCAGCGGATCCCCTCGGGGACCTCGTAGTGGGCGTAGCTGCGGGCGGCGGGGGTGCCGGTCCAGCAGTCCCTCAGGATGTCGATCCAGTCGTCCATGCGGGTTCCCCGGTCTTTGAACGGCGCGTCCAGGGCGGCGAATTCCTCTGCCAACCATCCAACGCCGACCCCCAGCACGAACCGACCTCCGGATATCACGTCAAGAGTGGAAACCTGCTTGGCCAGGACGATGGGGTTTCGCATCGGTGCGATCAGCACGCAGGTGCCCACCTCCACGTGGGTGGTGACCGCGACCGCGGAGGCCAGCGCGATCAGCGCGTCGAACATCGGGTGGTCGAGATCCCAACGCATCACCCCGTCAGCGTCGAACGGGTATGGCGAGGCAGCGCCGGCGACCATGACTACATGGTCGGTGTTCCAGATCGAGTCGAAGCCCATGCGCTCGGCCATCCGGGCTGCGTCCGTGATCGATACCGGCTGGTCGGCGCCGTAACCGGGCAGGGTGACCCCGATCCTCATGTCAGCCAACCTCCGTCGACCACCAGGACGTGGCCGGTCACGTAGGAGGCGTCGGGGGAGGTCAGGTAGTCCACCGCCGCCGCCACGTCTGCGGGCTGGCCGAGACGGCCCAGCGGGATGTGGGTGGAGGTCTGGGCTTGGGACGCCTCCTCGCCCAGCACCGCGCGGACCAGGTCGGTGTCAACCGTGCCCGGCGCGACCGCGTTGACCCGGACGTTGTGCTTGGCGAGTTCCCGGGCGGCGGCGATGGTGAGGGTACGCACCGCCCCCTTCGAGGTGTCGTACGGGACCATCGGCATGGTGGAGGCCGAGAATGCCGAGGTCGAGGCCAGGTTGACTATCGATCCGGTGCGGCGGGGGATCATGACCCGGGCCGCTGCCTGGATACCGAAGAAGACGGCTCGGAGGTTGAGGGCCATCAGGCCGTCGAAGTCCTCGGGGGTGACCTCCACCAGCGGCTTGATCCATCCGGTACCGGCGTTGTTGACCATCGTCTCCAGAGGCGCCTGCTCATCGACACGGGCGACCGCTTCCCCGATGGCGGCGACATCACACACATCCAACGGCAGGGGGCGGACGTCGAGACCGTCGTCCCTGAGTTCGGAGGCTGTCTGTTCCGCTCGGGCGATGTCGGCGATGAACACCGTGTCGCCCCGCCGCGCCAGGCGCTCGGAGATGCCCCTTCCGATGCCTCGGGATCCACCGGTTACCAGCGATGCGCGGGGAGCGCCGTTGTCATGGGGCAATAGGACGACTCCCGGTGATGGACGGCAGGGGCGCGGTCATCCTAGTGGTCTGTCTGCGAAACAACCGGGTGCTCTGGCGGCCATCGGCGTCCCGT
>JAPPGV010000141.1 GCA_028821235.1 bacterium | reverse complement strand
CCGTCCGCCACTTCCTTGATGAGAGCCATCGCCGCGGCGATGTCGGTGTCGTAGGCAACCTCTATGTCGACCACGGCCTGGCCCCAGTCCTGGGTGAGGTTGGCCACCCGGGAGATCTCGCCGTTGGGGATGTACCAGAGCGTCCCGTTGATGTCACGCACCTGGGTGGTGCGGAGCTTGACCTCCTCCACGACTCCGACCGTGTCCCCCACGTCCACCACATCGCCCACTCCGTACTGGTCCTCCAGCAACATGAACACACCGGAGAGGAAGTCCTTGACCAGGCTCTGGGCGCCGAAGCCGACCGCTACGCCGGCTATTCCGGCGCCGGCGATCAGGGGGCCCAGGTTCACGTCGAACTCCGCCAGGGCCATCATCAGGGCCATGCCGTAGATGACTGCCGAGGCGACCGATCTGAGCACCGAACCGAGGGTTCTCGTCCGCTGGCCGCTCCGCTCCTGCTGGTCCACCATCCGGCGGGCCCTCTCGAGCGCGGCCTCCCCCAATCCCGGCCCGTCGTCATCCTGCTCGATGGTGCCGGAGATGGCGTCCGCCAGTTCGGAGCGCCTCGTCAGCCAGCCCTCGACCAGCCTGTCCAGCCACCGGCGCACGATCCGGCTGACGACCCAGGCCAGCAACAGGATGAGCAGGACCTTGATGGGACGGGCCGCCAGATCGGCCAGGCGGGCGGTCTCGCTGCTACCGGTCAGGTCATAGACGAGGCCGCATACGGACCCCGGATCGACTCCGCAGGCGTCCGCAACGGACTGAGCGATCAGGTAGAAGGACATATCGCGCCACCATTCCGATTGAAAGACTCGCTTGGGGGCCGGATCGGTACGCCCCGGAGGGCAGGTTAGCCCTGCCCGATGGCACAATCACCGCATGACACGGAACGGGACATGAGGTTCACCGACCGGTCGCACGCGGGCAGTGTGCTGGCCGGACTGCTCGACCATCTCGCCGGCCAGCCCACCGTGATCCTGGGCCTGCCCAGGGGCGGGGTCCCGGTTGGCTTCGAGATCGCCCGGCATCTCGCCGCCCCGCTGGAGGTGTTGCTGGTCCGCAAGCTGGGAGTACCGGCCCAGCCGGAGCTGGCCATGGGCGCCATCGGCGAGGGCGGGGTACGCGTCCTGGACGAGCAGCGGATCGAAAGGCTCGGGATACGGCCGGAGGCCGTCGAACGGGTGGAACGGCGAGAGCGCCGGGAGTTGGCCCGCCAGGCGGGACGCTTCCGCGGCGAAGCCCCTCCCGCAGACCTGGGGGGCAAGACCGCGGTGATCGTTGATGACGGCATCGCCACGGGCGCCACCGCCCGGGCCGCCTGCCTGATCACCCGTCGCCTCGGGGCCGGTCGGGTCGTATTGGCCGCTCCGGTCGCTCCCCGCGACGCATCGGCAACCTTCGCCGAGGCGGCTGACGAGCTGGTGGTGGCGCACACGCCGCGGCGGTTCGCGGCCATCGGCATGTTCTACCGCGACTTCCGCCCCACTCCGGACGCCACGGTGGTCGAGATGCTGGAACGCTCCCGGGAGCGGGCGCCCGGTCAGGGACCAGGAGGCTGAAAGCCCATTTGCCCGGGTATTTCCGGTCACCCTCCGAAGTTGGGCGGTGAACAGGGTTTCGCCTGTAGAGTATTGACAATGACACTTCCCGATACGCCCCTCCTGGAGACCATCCGGGGACCCGCCGACCTTCGAGCTCTCGGCTTCGAGGAGCTGGAGGAGCTGGCCACCGAGATCCGCCACCTCATCGTGGCCACGGTCACCCGGAACGGCGGCCACCTGGGGTCGAACCTGGGGATAGTCGAGCTCACCCTGGCCCTGCACCGTGTCTTCCGGTCCCCCCACGACGCCATCCTCTTCGACACCGGTCACCAGGCCTATCCCCACAAGCTGCTGACAGGGCGACGCCGCCAGTTCTCCACCCTCCGGCTTCCCGATGGAATGTCCGGTTATCCCAGTCGGGCCGAGTCGGAGCACGACTGGATCGAGAACAGCCACGCCTCGACCGCCCTCTCCTACTCCCACGGTCTGGCCGCCGCCTTCCAGGCCGGGGGCGATGACCGGCAGGTGGTGGCTGTGGTGGGCGATGGCTCGCTGACCGGGGGTATGGCGCTCGAGGGGCTCAACAACATCGGCCACTCCGGCGCCGACGTCACCATCATCCTCAATGACAACGGCCGTTCCTACGCACCAACCATCTCGAGGCTGTCCGAGAGCCTCATCAAGCTACGGACCACCAACGTCTACGAGCGCGGGCAGGGCGTGGCCCGCTCAATCGCCGAGTCGATTCCCTGGGTTGCGGACCTGGTGAGCCGTGGGATAGACGCCACCGAGGTGGCCATCCGCCAGATGTGGGAACCGCCCCAGATCTTCGAGCAGTTCGGCATCCGCTACTTCGGTCCGTTCAACGGCCACGACCTGCCGGAGCTCGAGCGCATCCTCAAGAACGTCCGGGCGATGAGCGGGCCCACGGTGGTCCATGTGATCACCCAGAAGGGCCGCGGCTACGCCCCCGCCGAGAACGATCCCATCAAGGCGATGCATGACCTCTCGTCCATCAAGGAGGGGAGCTACACGTCCGCTTTTGCCGACCATTTGCTGGCGCTCGCCGACCGCCATCCCGAGCTGGTGGCGATCACCGCCGCCATGCCCGACTCGACCGGCGTGCTGCCGTTCCAGAACCGGTACCCCGACCGGGTCTTCGACGTGGGAATCGCGGAGCAGCACGCGGTGGCGATGGCCACGGGCATGGCCATGGGAGGCCTCCGCCCGGTAGTGGCCATCTACTCCACCTTCCTCACCCGGGCGCTCGACCAGATCAACCTCGACACCGCCCTCCACGGTTGCCCGGTCATCTTCTGCCTCGACCGGGCCGGCATCACGGGTGACGACGGCGCCTCCCATCACGGCCTCCTCGACATGGTCCTGCTTTCGAAGATCCCGGGTATGACCATCTTCGCACCCTCCTCCTACGAGGAACTCCCCGTGATGCTCGACACCGCGCTCGAGATAACGACCGGCCCCTCCGCCATCCGGTGGCCCAAGACCGCGCCCCTCCGAGCATCGATCGATGAGGTGGGATCCGGATTGTCGGCCCGCCGGGTCCGCCGAGGATCCGACGTCTGCCTGATCGGGGTCGGCAAGATGCTGGCAACCGTCCGCGAAGCGGCCGACCTCCTCGAACTTGAAGGAATCAGCTGCTCGGTGTGGGACCCGAGGGTGGTCAAGCCGCTCGATCCGGTGATGATCGGCGACGCCGCCCGGCACGAACTCGTGCTTACCGCCGAGGACGGGCTGCGCGCCGGCGGGGTCGGGCAGGCGATCCGTGACCAGGTGGACGGCGCCGGATCGGCCCGGGTGGTGGTGATCGGCCTCCCGACCGCACACCTGCCTCATGGTAAGATCGACGAGCTTCTCGCCCGTTACCGGATGGACGCTTCTGGGATCGTCTCGGCGGTCAAGGAACACCAGCATGCGGCGGTGTTATAGCCAGAAGTCCCGTCAGGTGGGGAAAGACGCCAACCAAACGCGAGAACGGAAAGGGGCCTTACTAATGATTCGAAGGCTAGTACCTCTGTTCGTGGTGCTTGCGATGGTCGTTGCTTCATGCGGAGCCGACGACGAGCCGGCCGCCACGACAGCCGCCCAGGAAACGACTACGGCCGCCACCCAGGCCGCCACCACCCAGCCAGAGGAAGTGGTGGTCGTTCCCTCGCAGGGCGGCACGCTGGGCGAGATTCAGGCCCGCGGTAGCCTGCGGTGCGGTGTGTCAACCGCGGCCATCGGTTTCGCCGAACCCCAGGACGACGGCTCCTACACCGGATTCGACGCCGACTACTGCCGGGCTCTTGCCGCGGCTGTGCTCGGTGATGCCAATGCGGTCGAGTTCGTGGGCACCACCGCCGCCGAGCGCTTCAACGTGCTCGCCGCCGGCGAGGTCGACGTGCTGTTCCGTAACACCACCTGGACCCAGAGCCGGGATACGGAGATCGGCGGTGACTTCGGGCCCACCACGTTCTACGACGGCCAGCAGATCATGGGCAAGGCCGACTTCGGATTCACCGATGCTTCGACTCTGGTGGACGTGGACGGCGCCAGGCTCTGCACCAACGCCGGAACCACCACCGAGAAGAACATCACCGAGGGCGCCCGCGTGGTCGGTGCCGAGATCGAGCTGGTGACCGTGGAGAACTTCCCGGAGGCCATGGATCTCTTCCGGGCGGGTTCCTGTGACCTGGTGACCACCGACGGCTCGGCCCTGTTCGGCCATCGCTACGCCGCCATCCAGAACGGTGAGATCGCCGAGGGAGACTGGATCATCTTCCCGACCACCCCGATCTCCAAGGAGCCGCTCGGCCCCATGTACCGGCAGAACGACAGCCAGTGGGCTGACGTGGTGAACTGGTTGGTGTACATCCTGATCATCGCCGACGAGAAGGGAGTCACCTCCGCGAACATCGACGAGATGGTGGCCAACCCGCCCGACCCGGAAGCGGGTCGCTTCCTCGGCGTGGGCGATGACGAGCTGCAGACCAAGATGGGCCTTGCGGCTGACGCATACGCCCAGGCCATCCGGCAGGTCGGCAACTACGACGAGATCTACGCCAACAACCTGCACCCGCTCGGGTTCGCCCGAGCCGGGTCCGCCAACGCCCGCTGGACCGAGGGCGGTCTGGTCTACGCACCACCGGCCCGTTAGAACAACTCGATCCGAAACGTAGGAGGGGGCACCGTTCAGGTGCCCCCTCCTCGCGTAGTTGGTATCGTCTGGGAGGCCGGCTAGAACGGAAGGTCAATTGGTCACGCCCACCGACCGCTCCTCTCAGACCCGCGTGCCCATATGGCGCAACGTGGTCGTCATCAAGTGGGCCACCCAACTCGGAATCCTCGTCGGCCTCCTCTGGCTGGGTTACGTCGTCATCACCCAGGCCACCAGCAATCTCCGGGCTACCGGCATCCCGTTCTCGTGGGACTTCCTTGGCGAACCACTGGGCGTCAAACTCGGCGAGGGGTTCAACACCGATCCCGAGTCGGGCCTGGAGGCGCTGGCCGTGGGAATGGTCAACATGTTGAGGGTCACCTGGAGTGGTGTCATCGCCGCCACCATCCTCGGCACGGTGATCGGGATTTCGAGGCTGTCGTCCAACTGGATCGTCTCGCGGATCGCCAACGCCTACATCGAGTTCTTCCGCAACATCCCGCTACTCGTCCAGATCCTCTTCTGGCAGGCGCTGATCGTCGGGCTCCTGCCGGATCTGACCCCCGAGATGGAAGGATCCCGGTGGCTGTTCGCCAGCCCCAAGGGCATCGCCATGCCCTGGCTCACCCCCCTGGCCGGCCGCTGGCAGTACACCGTGGTGCTGATCCTCGGCGTCGTGGCGGCGCGCTGGGTGTACCGGCGCAGGATCGCGCTCCAGGAGCGAGAGGGGCACGATACCCACGCCTTCGCATGGTCGAT
>JAPPGV010000140.1 GCA_028821235.1 bacterium | reverse complement strand
CAACGCCGCCGCCAACTCATGGAAACCTGGGCACAATACACCAACCCCAAGTAAACCGACCAACGACCAGAGCCACTCGCTCTACCCGGTAAGGAACAGCAGCAGCCCGATGCGGCGGTCGCTGGCCGATGACTGCAGCTCTTCGGCGGGGCGGCGGCCTCCTCCAGGACGACATGGGACGCGCCCTCCACCGCGGAAAGGCCACGGCACCACACGGCCTGGCTACCGGCTCAGCCAAGACCGCCTACACCGGCAACCATCAGCGGGTTGAGGTTGAGCCCAGCCGGACCTCGAGACCCTCCACCGCCCTCTGTATGACCCTTGCGATCCGGTGATTCTCGATCTGGTGCGAGATCACCCACGAGGACACTCCGAACTCCTCCGCTAGGTCATCCACTTGTTCCTCGTCCACTACGGGATCCGATATCTTATTGCCGAGGCTGGCGGATGGAGCCAAGAACTCGGCCGCGAATGCTCGGTTACGTTGCTGCCTCTCAGTGTTGCCCCTCGTGACAAGCGCGTCGCCGTGGCCGGATATTGCCTCGGCAAGGGCTCGGCAGAAGAGGAATCTCCAGCCGAGTTGTCCCCTGTTCTTCAGCCCGAACGACACACCGCCTTCTGCATCGCGGGTGACCACGCCGTCAATTAGCGCCAGGCGCTCTAGCGGCATCACCGGCCTAGGCTTTTGTTTCAATGTCGCGGCGCTCTGGCCTAGGACCTCAGCTAACAGTTCCGTGTTCTGAATGGGTTGGCCGTCGAGGCCGAGTTCGCTTCTTGCTCTCCTCGCCAGCTCGTAGCCATCCCTCCAGGGAGGTCCCCCGTTGGAGCGTTCGTCAGGAATGAAGGGCAGACCACTCGGCAGGTGGAGCCCATCGGTTCTGGCGATCCTGATGGTCTCAAGTATTGCTGAGCAATCCTTGAGAGGCGTGGAAGAGTCGATTGCTGGGACTGCTTCTGCACTCAGTGGTCCGAGCTGATCGGCGAGCGTGACGACATGGCTCTGCATTGCATCGTCCAAGTCGTACGGATCCCAGCCCAATCCTGCTGACAGAGCGCAGAATTCTGACTCGTCTTCGTCTGTCGTCTGAATGGCAGCCCATTCGTCCTGTAGGAGAGTCGATTCGATGCCGCACGCTAGGAGCCTGCTGGTCACTTTGTCGATGAAGTCCGCGCAGTCCTGCATGAACTGCTCGCGATCAACAATCGTGCGGCCCTCGTTCAGGAATGCGAGCTTGGCCCGAGAAGCCGATCTTCGGCTCCATGTGAGATGTGTCTGCGAACCCGACGGTGTAATTGTCAGGTCAGGAAGCGCGTAGCCATCAGTGGCTCCCCATGAATGCCTCTGATTGAACGCAGGATCTGTCTTCTTCTTCGGATTCTCTGACTCGTACTTGATAAACCACCAGTTGGTCACCAACCATTCGGCCACCGGATAGAGTGGAACGAAGATAGAATTTCTTATCGTCTGTGCTCTGTCGTCGATGACATAGGTCAGCAGCTGGTCTCTCACGTCAATGCGGAGCGATGCGAAAGTCGCTGACAGCTCGGCTCCCTTTATCCCTTTGCCGTCCTGCCAGTCCGCAAGGAACTGTATTGCCGTCATCGTCGTGCCACCATATGCAAGGGCCACTCGTGGTCGTGGAGTGGGTACCCTTTGTAGGTGCCATCGCCCCTGTTGACGAGCCGAGCCTCAAAGACTGTGTCCTTCTCCTTGTGCCAGACATAGCGAGGGAAGCCACCTTCCCACGGCGCGCCTATCGAACCGGCACGGATGGCATCACGCAACCAGCCTGCGATCATCCGCTGGTCCCTGTACTCACGCGGACAGATCGAGGCGTCAGCCCGAGGCCGGGGCAGACCGACAAACGTAAACACATCCTTGTGTTCGGGGCTTCCCACGTACTTGACGCGCTCTGCCAAGGCGTCAAGGTCGGTGGCCGGCGGAACACACTTCTCGCGCCTCCTGGGACGTCTTCTCCTCGGAGCCCTCATGGTGCGATGCTAGCCAAGTCTCAGTAGCTTCGACCTCCGCCGGTCGTCCGGTGTCGCGAGATGGTAAAGCTGCCAGCGCCGCTTGAGAGGGTACGCGCCAGACGGCAGCGCTCACCGGGCGACCCACTGCCTCATTCGTAGCGGGACCGCTGAGCGCGCCATCCTTCAGGGTCAGGGTTACTGCCGTCACCTGCCGCACCGTACGAGATGACGCTCACGAACACCCACCGCGACAGCACCCCCGAGAGCACACCTGTTTAGCGGCGCGCAACATAGCCAGCACCGTCACCACACTCTCCAATTCGCTGACGATCTCTAAAGGCCTTCGGCTATGACCTTGGCCAGCAACTCGACGGGGTCTCATTCCCCGTATCTGGCTGTCTTGGCCTGGCCAGGGGCGACTTGGGCGGATGCGGGGCATCTTCAGAGCTCTGGAGAGGAACGGCACTTCGGTGCCAGGCCGGGCGATCAGCAGGCGCCGATCAGCGCTTCGTAGATGTGCATGAATACATCATGGCCTGGAGGAAGGGCCGCCTCGACACACCGATCGGATAATCCCGTCGCCACATTATCAACTAAATGGCTGTAAACGCTCAGCATCCTCTACGTTCGTCTATCCTTGGCTCTGTATCAGTTCCTCTAGTTCGCTGATCCGGGCGGATAGCTGATAGTCAAGGTCACGTATCCGCATACTCAAGTTATGTACCTGCGTTTCCAGTGTCTGTATCTCAAGCATTATAAATCTCACATCTCTCAAGTATGCCTCTAAAGCTAGATGGCGAACGGCCACGAGAAAGACGGCTAGCAATACCAAAATCGACATCAACAAGACTAGATTCTTGGCCAGCGTTTGCCAGCTCATGATGATGTTGACCTATTCACAATCGAGACGTACTACCGAGGATAGTTTAGGCCCCACTCTGAACTCAGAGTAGTCACTGCTATTGTCCCCGACTCTAATCATCCCATCTGCCGAAGTATCCCAACGGTTGAGCCAGTGATGTGAGGGTATACAAACGGAAGACAAATACCCGAAGATCCTGCTGGGTGTGCGATACCAGGGCGAGTCATAGACATCTCTTTCTGTGCTACCCTTCCAAAGGATCCCATAATGCTCGTGCTGGCCCCACTTGCCTTGGACTGTCCAACAGCGTTGGGAGGTGTTCGAAATGACTTCTCTAAGCCCAGATGAGCCTCTCGCTCCTTTAGCGGGTCTACTAGCGCGCAATGAGCAACCCCAATCTGAGCGTGAGGAAGTTACTAGGGTTCGAACCTCTACCAATTCTGCCGGTGTTAATTCTCCGACGTATAGGGCTGTAGTTGGATGGCCTGTATCGTTTTCCCAAACATCTATCGGATTCCCGCCGGGGCCGCCGATAACGAAAAGGTAACCATCTCCGTTGAGCGATTCCGGGATGTCCCCGTCAAAGGTGAGTCCTACGTAATCGGCCTCCATAATCAGCGCTTCGCCGCCGTACAGCACCGTACCGGCGGTGGTGGTTGCGGTGGCCGGGAACACCGCCGATGTGATCACAACCGCCAAGACCGCCACCAAGATGATCCTCAGGGTGTATCGTTTCATCGCCTCCTCCATTCCAGGTGTTCGACGCGAACGGTCCGACGATAGCAGGACGACTTCCTCGCGTAGCTTCGACTCCAACTCCCTGGTGGTCTGTGGTATGGGTTGGCTAGCGTTTGGCTGCGGTGCGTTCGATGCGGATGAGCATCGCCGCCGACGGGGTGACTTTGCCGTTGAGGTAGGTGCTGAGCCGGGACGGGCTGGTGCCTACCGACGTGGCGAAGTCTGCCTGGGTGGTTCCCGCGGACGCTAGTGCGGCCCGGACGCGGGCCGCTACCTTTGCCCGGTCGTCGCGTTCGGTCTCGGTGCGGGCGCGCCGTATCGCCAACGCGAAGAGCGTGCTTGTTCCGTCGGGGTTGCGGTAGCTGAGGTAGCGCTCGACGCGTCGGGCCACCGTACCCCACGGCGATCGCCGGATCTCCGCGAAGATGGGCTGCCAGTCGGGGACCAGTCCGCGGTCTATCGCGGTCACGAGCGCCTCGTAGGGCCAGGTCCTGACGTCGTCGGATGGGTGGGCGTCGACATTGCGGAACGACAGGCCGCTCATGCGGCGCCGCTCAATCGCAGGGCGAGTGCCTGGGAGGCCTCCACCACATCGGACCAGCGGTGCCAGCGCGGGTCGAGGCCCTTGTAGCGGGACAGTTCGTTGATCACGTCGGCGTCGCGCGGTGACGGCTCGGCCAGCGCGACCACCAGCGAGGTCAGCACCGACCCCGGGTCTTCGGAGCGGTCGAGGTAATAGTCGTCGATACCCGACAACGCGCCCTGGGCCGCGTCGGCACCCATGTGGTCGGCAAGAGCGACTACGTCTATGAAGTCGCGCACCACACTGCGCTGCACCACCAAAAATGCCTTCACCCGCAGCGCCTCCGCCGCCGTCGGTGCCACCACCACAGCGTCGGGACCGACGGACACCTCCACGGTCTCCAGCGGCCTGCGCCGGCGCAACTGGCGGAGCCCCGCCTCGACACCATGAAGGCTTCCCATGATCGTGAACGGCGGCTTGGAAGCACGCACCGACGTAGCCCACCCCTCGGTCGCTTCCACCGCCTCCAGCACCGCCTCGTAGCGGTCAACGAGATCAGCCAGAACATGGTCATGGTCCACAGAGTGACGATGACCGGCATACAGCGCCGCGGCCGATCCTCCCACCAGCACGGCATCGGGAACCACAGACTGCAGACGCGCCGCCGAATACAGCACCCGCCGCAACGTAGGGCTGATCTCACCGCTCACCTGACTCATCCCTCTTATCATAACCGATAAGACACCACCATCCTGCACAAACCCTGACCGCCCAAGCGAATAGCCGGAGGGAACGACCCGTCCCGCACCCTGACACCAGATCGTGGCTCTCTGCTCAACCCGGTGATCTCTATTGACTGCGGGCAGTCCCACCACCCGCCCACTCCCCGAAAGCGCATCACCGACCCCCAACAGCTCACACCCAGCTGGCCGGGCATAGGTCCGGTTCCCAATCCGCCCCTCGCCTTCTGCCCATCACCGCAAGTCCCATGCCAACCCGACGTGTCGTCCCCCAACCCGAATGGGACCGTCGCCGGAGCCAGTTGTCATCGAACATACCCAAGATGACCCCCAACCCGGTCGCGCATCCACCCCCCAGCGGTCGCGCTCAACCGCGACCGGTCGCGGATCCGGTCGCGCATCCCTCCGACCTGCGCCTTCGCAGCCGCCACATTGGACGCAAGGCCCAGGCAGCAACAGAGAGACCCCGCAACAAGCAGCGAACTACGGGCCCGTTGCTGTGGGGGGACATCTGTGCGGGCCACACACCCACTCAGGGGACACACGTCCCCGCCGTCGTTGGGGTAGCACGCGCCTGGCCGGGTGATATCAGCGGAGGAGAAGGCCCTGGCCAGGCGGTGAGGTAGGCGCGCTGGCCGGCGGATGGCCCGAACCGGGGGGACGCTCAGAGTCCGTCTACCCGGGGTTGCCGGCGCCTAGTCGAGGAGGACATGGGGGTGTAAGCAAGGAGAGGACAGCGAAAGGCTGTGCGTGTGGATAGCTGGCGGGAGAAACTGGAGCAATCGGACGGACGGACAGCACCCCGGGGGGGCACGAACGGGGAACGGGGAACGGGAGGATGGGGATGGGGACGTATGTCCCGATGGGTGGGGGACATACGTCCCCGCAGGGGGCGGCGAATGTGGTTGAAAGACGAAGCCAAGTTTTCATTAAAATGCCGAACCCCATATTGGGGGGCTGGTAAGGCTGGCTATCAGGGGGGTGGTAGATGAGCAAGAACAGGGATGAGGCCCGGGCACGGCAGAATGCCGAAACCTTCCGCATGCTTGCCGCGATCGACGCCGCCGAACAGCTCGAGGCTGCCCACACAGAATGGGCCCGGGCACGGGAGTCCTACCGCCAAGCAGTGGTAGCTCTCTACCGCATAGACCAATTCAGCCAGGCTGAGATAGCCAAACTGGTAGGCCGCTCCCAGTCGTCGATCTCCAACCTGTTGCGTAACCGGTCTTAACAGGCCACTTCACCCTGCCAGGACACATGTCCTCCACCGATGAGGACATGTGTCCTCATTTTAATGAAAACTTGGCTTCGTCTTTCAACCACATTCGCCGCCCCCTGCGGGGACGTATGTCCCCCACCCATCGGGACATACGTCCCCATCCCCATCCTCCCGTTCCCCGTTCCCCGTTCGTGTTCCCCCCGGGGTGCTGTCCGTCCGTCCGATCCCTCCAGGCCCGACCAGCCCGCCAGACACCTCCTTTTCGCTGTCTTCCTCTACTCGCACTGCTGCGTCGGCCTTCTCGGGGGGATTGCCGAAGAAACCCCTGCTAGACGAGCTCCTAGCACCGTCGGGGTCCGGGTTATCCCCCGGTGACTGGCTTCCGCACCGTCCGGCCAGGCCGTTCTCCCTGGGCGCGTGCCGCTCAACGTCGGCGGGGATGTGTGTACCCCTCAGGGGCGTGTGGCCCGCACAGATGTCCCTCACAACAACCGGGGCCCGTAACTGGCCGGCTCGCCCCGACCCCCCTACTGTCGGAGCCTAGGACGTCTGCCCCATCGAGGTGCCAGCAAACCCCAGGTCGGAGGGATGCGCGACCGGATGCGCGACCGGTCGCGCATGAGCGCGACCCCTGGGGGGTGGATGCGCGACCGGGTTCCGGGTCACTTTGGGTATGTTCGGTTGCGACAACAGGGCCATGACCGTTTCCGTATCGGATGGGAGACCCCGCATTGGAGGGCTGGCTGGGGATTCTGGCAATGTGGAGGAGAAAGGGGAATGCGGATGAGAAACCAGATTCACAACAAGCGGGGTGTGAGCCTTCGACGCTCGCTGTCGCCTCCGGGGGGTGGGCGGGTGGTGAGACTGCCCGAAGTATTGGAGATCACCGGGTTGAGCAGAACCACGATCTGGCGTCGGGAGCGGGACGGGTCGTTCCCTCCACCGATCCGTTTGGGCGGGGAACGCACCCGAGCGGTGGGCTGGCGGGAACAAGACATCTACGACTGGATCGACAGCCTGTCCCCCGCAGCGTGACCACCGCCACCCAACACCGAGGCTCAGCCGGAGTCGCTGTCAAAAGTCGTTCCGACAGCGGATCCATCTCGCCGGAGTCCATCATCTGTCGGCCAGCGGCCACACATCCCGCCACGACCATGCCTCGACGACGCCGTGGGGTTAGGGGGCTACCGCCTGGTCCGCTACGCCGACGTCATCGTTCTCAAAGGCCAGAGCTACTGAACCGTTCCGGGTTTTTGACGCTCTCCGGCAAACCCGGGGCAGTTCACGCTGCTCCCAAGCCGGATGGCACTGCGGACACATCGAAGTCGAAAGCCCACAACCAGACCCACCCGACCGCAGCCACGGGCTGCGCCTACAAAACACCCGAGACGATGCCGATATACGACATGATCAGCACGAGCGGCTCGACCCTGGGGGCGTGCAAAACCGTGCCCGCCGCGGTCACGTTGCTGGACCGCGGCGACCACGTCCGATCTCTCCTCTACGCCGGAAAACCCAACTAGGACCTATTGGCCACGGTCACTCCCCACTGAAAAACCGATGAACCGCTAAAGTCCTACCGTGCCTGTCTTGCTTCACATCTCCGACTTGCATAGGACGGCCGAGCCCCGCGTGCGCAACGACGAGTTGCTGGCAGCCATTTCTAGTGATGCCAAGCGTTGGAGATCAGATGGCATACCGTGCCCGGATCTGATCGTCGTTAGTGGCGATCTGATTCAAGGAGTACCTGCCGGAGCCCGAAGCCCAGACGATGAGATCAGGGCTCAGTATGAAGAAGCTGGGGACTTCCTGTCCGGGCTCGCGACCGAGTTCGTCGATTCCGACCGGTCGCGCGTAGTCATCGTTCCCGGCAATCACGACGTTGACTGGAGCCGCTCACGTAAGGCGATGAAGCCGCTTCCAGACTGCCCGGAGGGAATTGTCGTTGAGGCCCTGCGCGCTGACTCTGGAGTCCGTTGGAACTGGCTTGACCAGCGCGCGTATGAGATCAACGACGGCACCCTCTATGAGTCTCGCTATGACCACTTTCGCCAGTTCCGGGCTGAGTTCTACGCAGGGCTCAATCCGAATCCACTTGGACGAGGCGATGCCGACCTTGTCTTTGCTGAGTATCCTTCTATGGGCTTAGTAGTGGTGGGTTTCGCATCTTGGTATGGGAACGATTGCTTTTGTCACATCGGCGACATCGACCCAGCGGCGCTGGCCTCGTCGCAGAAGCTGCTCGATAGTTCGAGCGCGCCCATCGCGGTCGCGGTCTGGCACCATAGCCTCCTAGGCGGGCCTCGGGCCCGCGACTACATGGATCAGCGGGTCATTCACAAACTAATCGACTTCGGGTTCACCGTCGGGCTGCACGGGCATCAACACTACCCTGATGCGGCACCGTATGAACTGCGTCTTCCTCACCTGACTTCGATGGTTGTGGTGAGCGCCGGGTCTCTGGCAGTAGGGGATGACCAACTCCCGGCTGGAGAGCGCCGTCAGTTCAATATCGTTGTTATCGATCCTGACGACGTGTCGCTAACGGTTTATGTGCGAGAAATGTCGTCTGGGGGTGTGTTTTCGGGCATGCCTCGGAGCGACTTTGGCGGTAACGCATTCATCAAACTCGATCTCCCACCCTCGCCCGAACGCCCAAGGGCTCCCACGACCACACAACTGCTTGATGAAGCAATGACTGCCGTAAGGCTTGAGCAGTTCGAAAGGGCGCTGGTGCTCATCCGTGATGTCCCTGACATCTCGTCCCGGGCGAGACGCCAGATCACGATCAAGGCTCTCGAGGGTCTTGGGTGCGACGAGGACCTTCTTGAGCTTTTGTGTGCTCCAGAGACCCCGGACGAAGCTACCAAGGCCATCTCCCTGCTTCTCGAAGCGGAACGATTCGAGGATGCGGCAGCGCTCCTCGATGCCGCATTGCCGCTAATCGATCCGGCCGGGCAGAGGGAGCTGGCCGCCGTCATCGCCGCCAGGAGGATGTTCCATGATTCCGCCTGCTAGGAAGATAGCCCTGAAGGTCGAGTTCTCGCGGATACTTACACTTCTGGCGGACAAGATCTACCAGTCGCCGCTCGCGCTCCTGCGCGAAAACACACAGAATGCATTCGACGCGATTCGCATGCGCGAAGCCCTCTCGGACGACTTCTCGCCTGTGATTCAGGTGATGGTAAGCGATGATTGGATCGCGGTCATCGACAACGGGATTGGAATGACGTTGGAAGAGCTAGAAACCAACTTCTGGCACGCTGGGAAGAGTAGCAAGAACACCGACGCTGCCCGCGCCGCGGGTGTCGTAGGTACCTTTGGTATTGGAGCACTCGCGAATTTCGGTGTCGCTGACGAACTCTCAGTTGAAAGCGAGTCGGCAGTTACGGGTGAGCGTACTCTATCTTCAGTACGTAGAGCAGACTTGTCGACTGAGACCGAGGGTATCTCAGTCACACCGATCGAGCCGACCGGCCTTCCGGGCACCACCGTAAAGGCCCGCCTGGCTGATGACAGTCGCGTATCCGACCAAGACGCTCGCCAGTACCTCCGCGACTTTGTCGAATTCGTGGGCATTCCAGTTTTCTTCAACGGGGAAAATATCAGTGGATCTAGTCACAGAGAGATGCTCCCGTCGGAGAGGCATGCCTGGGTAGAACACCGCCAAGGCATGTCGATTCCTGGAGTCCTTGAGGGAGACTTGGAAGTCATCGGCATGGCGTCGGGGGAACTCCGCATCGTTCTCGACAACATCAAGACGGTTGCCGGGATCGGGCGGCCCGGCTCGATTGTTCTCTTGCAGGAGAAAAACGCAATTCGCACACTGCGTTCAGGTTTCGGCCTTGCTACCGTCGCGGCGCCGTCTAGGTACCGCTGGGGGGGAGTCATGGACCTTCCCTTCTTCAGTCCCACGGCAGGCCGTGAAGCACTCGACGCTTCCTCAAGTCAGTTGCTGCATCAAGTCCTCTCGGCCCTCGACAACGTAGTCTCTCCAATCGCAGCCCAGCATACGGAGTCTTTTGAGAACGACTGCTTCCTCCGCTGGATCGCAGCCACGAACCAGTTCGAACTCTGCGGACCGTTAGAGGTGAAGCCTCGCCCCGCTGGCCAGCCTCAGTCCCTTGAGTCGGTGGTCAACCATGTGGGGCTCCGCTACTACGGGGGTCGCCGGGAGTCGGTGATCCAACAATACGCAAGCGAAGACGAACCGCTAGTCGTACTCTCGCGGAGAGCACCGCGACGCGACTGCGAGCACGGCTATCTCGTAGCGGGGGGGGTTCAGGAAGTCGACATCGCACCTCGGGTCACAGAAGAACTGCCACTAGCAAGCCAGGGCTTCGCCCACTCAGCTCTCGCGACTCGGATTACCAGGATCCTCGAGGAGGACTACTTTCTCGGGGCAGAGATTCGATTCGGCTCGATCTCGGGGGGTCTAGCCCTGCTCGTCGACGATACGGGGGTACCCCCCGTCATACACTTGGACGCCAATTCCACCAGCGTTGCCCCGCTGTTAGCTCTCTATCGCGAGGACTATGACGCCTTCGGGCCATTCGTGAAGGACTTCGTTCGGTCGTCTATCTTCCAGCGAGTATCCCAACTGGTGCCCAGCAGCACGAGGCAAGGCGCGGAAGCATTCTTGCGGCACCTCCGCTCAAACCGAGAGTGGTTCGAGTACGAACTGGAGGACAAGGCGGACCTTGAAGAGATCCTCAAGGAGCTTCGCGCTGGAGAACTGACACTCGCAGAAGCAGCGAAACAGCTCGCCAACACTACAAGGTCCGTTGTCGAGGTGAGCCCTGCCGGTACCGAATCCCTCTCGTCAGTTGTGGGAGCGATCGACGATGAGCCTGATGAGGACGCAGTTCCCGAGCCGTTTGCCCCAAGACCCGCAATCGACCGCAGGAGCGAGGAGACTAATGCACTGATCCTGACGAGCGACATTCCATCAGCGCTGAATGGATATGCCTGTTTTCTAGCGCTGAGCGACCGAGTACAACGCCAAAGAGGTGACTTCTTTCTACAACCACATTCAACAGAGGTAGTCTGGGGAGGAAGGAAGGTCGTATTTGTCTTCCAACACCACTCGGGGCGCTTTGGTTTCTACTACGACATCCTTTGTCCGGGCCTTGTTGGAGAGACCGCTGGCGGTGGTCCCTGTATAACTTCGACTATTCTTACAAGAAATCGCACGTTTATTCCGATTCCTTTTGAAATAGTCGACGCCTTCTTACCGAAACTAGATGAGCGCAAGCGATTGGAAGTCAGAGGTGACCTCCTCTACCTAGGCGACCGCGACAGCCTCGAACCCCGATCGAGCGGCCACCCCCGGCACGCTACCCCGGATCGCCACCGGTAAGAGGCGTACCCGCCAACCATTGTCATGGCGCGACAACAGGGTGTCGGCCTCCCGGGGACCCCACGATACCGCCCGGTAGAAACAGGGCGTAGACCCGCTTCGGGTAACGGCGTCTAGAGCCTCCACGCCTGCTCCACCTCGTCCGAATGAACGAAAAGGGGCTCATCGGATTTCAGTGGGGAGTGAGGGTGGCCAGTAGGTTCCAGTTGGGTTTCCCGGCGTATAGGAGTGCGCGTATTCGGTAGTTGGCGAAGTTGCGGAACCCGAAGGCTGTTCGTTTGTTGAGGGCTTCGGTGGGTCCGTTGGTCACCCGGGAGATGTGCCAGTTGACGATCTGGGGGGTCCAGTGGGCGATGGTTCGTCCGAGCCGGTTGATCTCCGGTGGGCAGGACTGGTCTTGGAGGTCGTCTGCGAGTTGGAGGGTGTAGGAGAGCGCGGTGACGGTGCTGTCTATGTCGTAGATGGCTCGGACGGTTTCCTTGGCGTGCCAGGCTGTTCGGACTTCTCGGTGGGGGTCGCCGGCGTCCAGGAGGCCACGGAGGCGGGTTCGGCCGCCTTCGCTGATACGTTCGGAAGCAGATGTCAGGAGGCGCCGGATCCGAAGCGGATCATTCTTGCGTCCTCGATGTCCCAAGGTCTCGTTCTGAACCCGGCGCCGGACTTCGTCGAGACGCTGGTTCGCCAACTGGATCACATGGAACGGGTCTGCCACTTGCGAAGCGTTCGGCAACACCCGGTCATAGGCGGTCCGATAGGGGCCTGACATGTCCAACACCGCCCACCTAATCTCATCGCGCCATCCTGCCGGTTGCGACCGGAACCACGAGGCGGCGTTTTCAGCCGTTCTGCCAGGCACTATGTCCAACAGCTGGCGGCCTCCCACATCGACCACAGAGGTGCACCCCCGCTTGGTCCGCCACCTTCCCTGACGCCAGAACAACGTCTCATCGACACCCACAGCCTCCAAGAATCTGAAGCGGTATGTGGCCGAGTTTCTCGCCTGCCACAACGTCAGGGACCTGGACACGATCGACCAGATGGCGCGCTTGCCAAGGCGATGGAGGGTTGGAGGCTGCGCTACGCTGACCTGATCGAGGGACCGCAGGTGTGCGTTCCTCCGAGAGGGGGTCTCGTTACGGGTAACGTGACGGTCCCGTGACAGTAGACCCGTGGTATACTTCCATACCAGGGATAGGTACCAAATCCTTAGGGAATGGCGGCCCGCTGGCCGGTCGAAGGCTTGTTCCGAGATGGAACCAGCGAGCCGCCGTTCGCATTCTAGCTTCATGCGCGGGAGCTGTTCTAACACTTGGTCCCCGGCCTTTTTCTCGTTCTGTGTTACGCTGACCTGAGATGATGCGTACTAGTTGGGGGAGTGTTTTGCTGCTCGGTATCAAACCCGAGCTAACACCCCACTTGGTGGATTTCCCGACTATCCGCGCACCCTCTAGGCGCGAACAATATGGCGAGCGGACAATATGGCTGTTCGTGTCACTTACCGTCGCCCGAAGTTGACTTTTCAAGGTAGTGGGTGGGGCAGCCCAATGTAATTATCCGATGAGGTGTGCCACTGTTTCCTCGACGGCTCTGCCTTCTGGGGATTCCTCTAGCCAGAATCGGAGTTGGCTTCGGACGGAACCTTTTGCCTCTGTTGTGCCGGCCAAGGTTTGTTGGGTTGCCTGGGTGGCGTTCTTTCCGGCTTGGGAGACAGCAGCATGGGTGGGGTCGGTTGCGTCGTATGTGGGGATCGGCAGCTTCCACAAGTGTTTGTGCACATGTCGGGCACCGAATTGGCCTTTCGGCATGAAGGGTTTCACCTTGTCGCGGAGCACGTCGCTGTTTATGACCGCTAGCAGGTAGTGGGCTTCAGCCTGGGTATCGCATGACACCCAGTAGAGGGTATGGTCGATCACTGCTTTATGGTTCTCGACGAGGGCGGCTGTGGGCCGTCCCGAAGACGAGTAGACCACCCGGAATGGCCTTTCCTTGTCGTCGCGTTGCCAGGCGAGCTGGGCCGATAGTTTGTTGAGGTAGTCGAGCTGTTCAAGGAGTGTCTTCTTGTTGCTTGTTCTCTTGTTCTGGTTCCACAAGTTGTTCATGGTCTGCCATCGGGTGCGGGTTCGTTGCCTTAGGCTCTCCGGCTCGACGTCGTGGGTGATGACGTCTTGCTCGATTCTGGTCCCTGGGCTGATGGGGAGCACTGCCTGCAGGGGAGGGAGCGTGATGAATGGCACGACGGTCTGCCCGAGGTGAACGTCGAAAACGTGGGCTGTTTCCACTGTCGAGTCAGCGAGTTCTACCAAAGACAGGTTCTTCCATGGTTTCTTGTCCTGGGAGCCTCGCCGCGGGTTGAAGAGTCTGGTGCCGGCCGCTGTGAAGGTGGTGTCCGCGGTGGTCTCCTCAACGAAGAACAGGCACCGAGGGTAGATGTCCGCTCCCTTGAGGACCCGTGGACCGTATGGTGACTCACCGCCTGAGGGGCGCCGAGTTGTCGACCGGGTGGTCTCGCCTCCGGGGGTTCCTGCCCACCGTTCCACCTGGTGGGGTAGTCCTGTCGCGTCGTTTGGGGTTCGCTGAGCGTGGACCACACAGGCGGGGACCGGGAAGAAGTCGTTGGGTTTCAGCGGTTCAAGGTCCCAGGGCGTACGCCAAGCCAGGTCGGCGGTTAGCGCTACGGTGGCGGCGCCCCATCTGCCGGTGCGCCACTTTTCGTACTGTCCCTGGTTGAGAGCACTGTGGGGTAACACCATCGAGCAGGCGCCCCTTTCCGACAGATACAGGTCCATGCTGCGCAGAAAGAACAATCCGGCGATGTGAACCGTTCCGGGTTTTTCGGAGGCTCGATTAGTTGGGAGAATCTGAGTCAT
>JAPPGV010000139.1 GCA_028821235.1 bacterium | reverse complement strand
CGGGACGCCGATGGCCGCCAGAGCACCCGGTTGTTTCGCAGACAGACCACTAGCCTCGGAGGCCGGGATGCCGGGTAGCTGGGTGCTGTTCGGCTACCTGGTCGCCTACGGGGCGCTGGCGGTCTATGCCGGCCACCAGGCCTACCGCATCAGGCGAGCCCGCCGGCGGCTGCCCCCGGAGACATGAACCGCCGCCACGTCCTGATCCCGGCCGGGGCGCTCCTGGCGATCGTGGTCGGCTTCCTGGTGTGGGGGGGCCTCACCGACAACGTCGTCTACTACCTGACACCCTCCGAGGCGGTCGATGAGCGGGCCGACCAGGAGCCCGGCTACCGGTTCCGTCTGGGAGGGCTGGTCGAAGCGGACTGGCTCGAGGGAACCGACGACGGGGTCAAGTTCGTAGTCGGGGACGGCGCCGTGTCGATCGACGTCGTGCATACCGGGGCCGTGCCGCAACTGTTCCGCCCCGGAATCGGAGTGGTCGTCGAAGGGGCCTGGGAGGGAGACACGTTCCGGTCGGACACGCTGCTGATCAACCATGACGAGCAGTACCGGGCCGTGGACGGCGAGGGAACCTACCAGGTACCGACCGCCGGGCCATGATCGCCTGGCTGGGACTCGGCTCGATCCTGGTCGCCCTCGGGGCGGCGCTGGCGGTGGCGTGGAGGGGACTTCCCGCGCTGGCAGGCCGGGGCTCCGTCCCGATGGAGCGGATGAGGGGTCCCGTGCTGTGGCTCCTCGGCGGAGCTGCCGCCGCCATGCTGATGCTGGAGATCGGCCTGCTGGCCGGCGACTTCTCCATCGCCTACATCGCTAATAACCACCGGATCGGAACCCCGCTCATCTTCACCATCGCCGCCGGATGGGCCGCGCTCGAGGGTTCGATCGTCCTGTGGGGGCTGGTGCTGGCAGCCTTCACCGGAGCGGTCTTTCGCGCCCTGTACCGGCGTGACCACCCTCTGGCCGCGGGAACCCTGTCCGTGCTGGGGATGCTGGCCGTCTTCTGGTTCGGTCTGATGGCCACGGTCGCCAACCCCTTCGCGGTCTGCACCGCGGCGGCCGATGCCGCCGGGTGCGCCGTATCGGGTTGGGCGCCCTGGTCGGCGGTCGACCTTCCCGGCGCGGGACGGGGCGCCAACCCGCTGCTCCAGAACCACATCCTGATGGCTGTCCACCCGCCCGTCCTGTACGTGGGGTACGTGGGCTTCTCGGTGCCGTTCGCGGTGGGGATCGCCTCGCTCGCCACGGTCGACCATCAGGAGACCTGGCTCCGGACCACCCGCACCTGGACGCTCACCGCCTGGGGGTTCCTGACCACCGGCATCGTGCTGGGCGCCTGGTGGAGCTACGAGGTGCTGGGCTGGGGCGGGTACTGGGCCTGGGATCCGGTCGAGAACGCCTCCTTCATCCCGTGGTTGCTGGCTACCGCCTTCATCCACTCGTCGGTGGTCCAGATGCGCCGGGGCGTTCTCCAGTCCTGGAACTACGTGCTCGTGATCGGCGCCTTCGCGGCCACCATCCTCGGGACCTTCCTGACCCGTTCGGGCGTGATCGCCTCGGTGCACAGCTTCACCCAGTCGTCCATCGGCCCCGTCCTGCTGGCGTTCCTGGCGGTGGTCCTGGCCGGTTCCCTGGCGCTGTTCGCCGCCCGCATCCACCTGGTGGGCAGCGCTCCCCGTCTCGACTCGCTCGCCAGCCGGGAGGGCGCCTTCCTCCTCAACAACCTGCTCCTGACCGTTTTCGCCTTCGTGGTGCTGTCGGGCACCCTGTTCCCGCTGGCCGTGGAGGCTTTCGAGGGCAGCACGGTGGGCGTGGGCCGGCCGTTCTTCGACCGGTGGGCCGCTCCCCTCTCGTACTGCCTGATCCTGGCCATGGGCATCGGGCCCATCACACCGTTCCGGGTCGCGCGCCGCGAGGTGTTGTGGGAGCGGGTCCGGACGCCGATGCGGATCGCCCTCGTGCTGGCGGCCGTGCTGGTGCTCCTGGTGAGCCGCAACCGGCACGTGATCGTGGTGGTGCTGCTGGCGGTGTTCGTGGTCTCGGCCATCGCTCGGCACCTGGTAACGCTGGTCCGAAGACGCGCCGCCGCTACCGGCCAGGGTTCGATAGCCGCCGCGGGGACCCTGATGAGACGTGATCCCGGCTACTGGGGCGGGCAGATCTCCCACATCGGGGTGGCGATCCTGGCGGTGGGGATCGCGGTCTCCGCCAACCACGCCAGCTCCGGGTCCATCGCCCTGAGCCCGGGCGAGACCGCTCCGTTCGCCGGCTACGAGATCTCCTACCGCACCCCGTTCTCGCGCGCCGAGCCGAACCGGGATGTCGTGGGGGCCCGGCTGGACGTGTCGCGGGGCGGCCAGGCGGTGACCGTGATGTCCCCGAGCCTCAACAGCTACGGCAACGGCGTCCCCCCGGTGGTCACCCCCGCCGTGTACTCGACGCCGCGGGGAGACCTGTACGTCTCGCTCACCCGGCTCGACAGCTCGGGGATGGTGGCCGA
>JAPPGV010000138.1 GCA_028821235.1 bacterium | reverse complement strand
GAAACCGTAACATGTTTGTCCATTTTCTACGGCTACCCCTACTACCATCACACGGCCGCATGAACCAAGTGTCCAGCACATGGGGGGAACTCCATCTCTACCATTGCCACGGTGGATGAGACAGTACCGACGGCGCAGGCACCTAACGGACCTAGCAGCTCGCGAGTCCTGACGCCGGCGATCGAATCGTGGGGAAGCTCTGACCAGGTGTCGCTCTATCTCGACCGCTGTCAAGTTGACACGCCCCAAACGCTCGTTGATGCGGTCTGGCACCAGGTTGGCCTGCGCAGAGACATCGAATGCCTTGACGTCGTTGACTTCGGTGCCGGTGACGGAAGGTTCGCCTCGACCGGAGCCTATCGCACATACCTGGGATTCGAAGTGGACCGGTCAAAGTATCGAGGCGTGGATCTGCCCGCGAACGCTTCGATCAAGAACGCATGTGCGTTCTCCTCTCGACGACGAGACTTCGGTGCCTGCATCGGCAATCCGCCGTACGTGCGAAACCAGGACCTCCCTCCTGGCTGGCGTCACGCTGCAGCGGAAGTCGTCGAGCAGCGGACCGGAGTGGCCATGTCAGGACTCGCGAACGCATGGCAGTACTTCACTCTTCTCGCCCTGAGTTCGACTGCACCTGATGGCCTTTGCGCGCTAGTGATCCCGTACGAATGGGTGTCGAGGCCGTCATCGGAACCACTCCGCCGGTACATCCTCGAGAACGATTGGGGCGTCAGTGTCTACCACCTGGGTGATGCGGTGTTCGACGGGGTTCAGACCACCGCCTCTCTGACTGTGATCGACAAACGTGAACGGGCACGTGCAAGTTGGCGCTACTTCGCCGACTTCGAGGGATCGTCGACTGAGCGGTCAACCCCGACGGGCTCAGACGCCGGGGTGCTGGCTTACACTTCGGCGCGAGGTCGCTTCCTCGACCAGCCATTCGCCAAGCGCGGCCTGAGTCCTGGCACGCAGAAGGCACTGGTCCTAACGGAGGGCGAGAGGGCCAGACATGGGCTTCGTAGAGGCACCGACGTGGTTCCATGCGTCACCAGCTTGCGGGGCCTCTCGACCGGAACTACGGCGATCTCAAGCTCCGTCTTCAAGCGACACTTCGAACAGGCAGGTCGCCGGTGCTGGCTGCCGCGAACGGACCGCGTCCCAAGCAACCGGCTGAGCGCGTATTTCAACAGCGTCCCCGCTGAGCTGTACCAAACGAAGACGTGCCTCGCTCGCGACGAGTGGTGGCGCTTTGACATGCCCCCCGTCCCTGTTGCGCTGATGGCATCGTCGTTCAAGAAGGACGCTCCTAAGTGCGTCGACAACCTGATCCGGGCAAGAGCTGTCGGCTCCGTCTGCGGGATCTACGACGCCGACGAGCATGACCTAATGGCGTTCCGTTCGTTGCTAAGCGATCCGGACCTGCCCGAGCGGATTGTTCCGCACGCCAACGGGATGAGGAAGCTTGAGATCGGGCAGATCAACACTCTGCTCCTGTCGGCGCGTGAGGTGCGCGGCGGGGTCACATGAGTGCCACGTCCAGAGTGGAGCGCGGTCTGCTCACCTTCAGTGTCGAAGCGCGCCTGCTCCGTGAGTTGGGCGAGCGGCTCGTCCGGTCACCCGAGGTGGCACTCGTCGAACTCGTGAAGAATTCGTACGACGCCGATGCGTCTCGTTGCACCCTTCGTCACGAATCAGGCTCGATTTGGGTTGGGGACAATGGGCGCGGGATGACGCTCCATGAGTTCCGCACGGCATGGATGCGCGTCGGGACCAGCTCAAAGGAAGCGGCCGCTACCTCCCGCCGTTTCAACCGCCAGATTACCGGCGAGAAGGGGATCGGTCGCTTCGCTGTTCGGTTCCTCGGACCATCGCTAGACCTCGAGTCCATCGCGTATGACGAGGAACGTGGCGAGCACACGCGACTGCGAGCCCACTTCGACTGGCCAATGTTCGATCGACACGAAGACATCGGTCAGGTTGAAGTGCCATACGAGCTTGAGGTCTTGGAGGGAGGACACGAGACGGGGACGACTCTCACTATCGGTGATGCTCGCGATCTGACGAAAAAGGAACTGCGCGCAGTCCGCACGGCCTCCGTCGGTCTCCTGTCGCCACTGCGCCCCCTCTTTCGCAATTCGGATCCGAGCGCTTCAGCAGCGACGGCTAGGCGCGTGCCCGACCCGGGGTTCGCGCTCGAGATCCAAGACGAGGACACCACAATCGATGATGTCGCCGCCTCGGTGCTCGAGCACTTCGTGATGCGTGCGGAGCTCAAGGTGACGAGGACTCACGTAGCCCTCAACGTATTCCGGCGAGGCGAGTCCAAGCCCTACCTGAAGATCAAGCACCCACAGCAGTCCGGCCTCGGGTCCGTCTCCGCCGATGTGCGGTTCTTCCCAAAACGCTCTGGAACGTTCCGAGGCACCGACATAAATGGCACGGCCGCGTACAAGTGGATTAAGGACAACGCAGGCGTCGCCGTATTCGATAGAGCGTTCCGAGTTCAACCCTACGGCACAGCCGGTGACGATTGGCTATCTCTCCAAGCCGACGTGGCGCGCCGGAAACGGGATCCGAGGTCGCCGCTCGCGCGCAAGTACTTCCCGATGTCTGAGGCAGAACAAGGCGACACGAAGCTCAACTGGATGCTCCGACTCCCTCAGTCCGCGCAGGTGGTCGGAGTAGTCGAGGTCCGAGCCCGCAGGGGCGGGGGCGCAAGTAGCGAGAGCGACCTGGTGCCGGCGGCTGACCGGGAGGGATTCATTGACAACACCGGTTTCAAACACCTGCGGGACCTCGTCCGCGGAGCACTAGAGGCGATCGCCTACGTCGACCGCGCAACTCAACTCGAAGAGCAAGCGAAGGCCGAAGCGCTGAGCCGCGCTGCGTCGGACGCTGAGACCCAGCGGGCAATCAACGCGATCCAGGCAAATCCCTCGATCTCGGGGCCGCAGAAACGCCAGATCATTGCCGCCCTCGAAACGAGCCAAGGCCTGCTCCAGACGCAGGCAGAAGCGGCTCACGAACGAGAACGACAGCTTGAGGTGATGAGCCTGCTTGGGGTCGTGGCAGGCTTCATGACGCACGAGTTCGGGGTGGCCGTGGCGGTTCTCCAAGCTGCGCAACGCGATCTGGAGAGCGCCAATGACCCGTCGGCGTCGGAACGCGCGGTTCGGCTGGCGGACCGCATCAAGACACTCCAACAGTTCGCGACCTACGCCTCGGGCTACATCCAAGGCAGCAAGACAACACCCGACAGCCCGTACCAGGCCCTACCCCGCCTCCGCCAAATCGCCAAGGTCTTCGGGTCCTACGCAGCCGAGCGCCACATCGCCGTCGAGATCGCTGTCGAAAAGGACGTCGACGCTCCGCTAGTCCCGCCGAGCCTCTACAACGGCATCGCACAGAACCTTCTGTCGAACGCGCTGAAGGCGACAACAGCCAATCCGAGCTCGGATCCGCAGACGATCGCCTTCCGCGCATGGAACGAGCGCTCCTGGCACACCATAGAGGTATCGGACACTGGCGTGGGGATCGACGACGCCTTGCGCGACCGGGTGTTCGATCCGCTGTTCACAACCACGTCCGGCCGCCTCGACCCGCTCGGCTCCGGAATGGGTCTCGGGCTCACGCTTGTGAGGCGCGGCGCTGCCGCCTACGGCGGAAGCGCCAACGTCGTGGACCCGCCCCCCGGGTTCAACACCTGCATTCAAGTACGCATCCCGCTAGCTCCGGAGGGCCCATGAGCGAAATCGTCTTGATCGATGATGACGCAAGACTCCTCGACGGCCTACACGCCGCCGTAGAGGCTCGCTTGCCAGACGTAAGCATCGCGAGGTGGCAGCCCGGCTCGGAAGACGACGTGGCGGTCGTGTTCCGAGAGCGCGTCGACGACGGCGAAACGGTCCTCGTTGCAACAGATCAGGATCTCACGGCAGGTGGCCTCCGTGGCTTCTTCGGCGCCACGATCGTCAGATGGTGCCAACAACTCGCGATACCGGTCGGCGACTTCTCCCGTAGGACGCCACAACTCCTTCCACGAGACGCCGACCTGTTTGAGCTTCGCATCCCGCCCAACGACGAGGACGGCGCCGACTACATCACAGCGACGTACTATGGCTTCACAGAGCTTACGGCCGCGATTGCGGAACTGGAGCTGGACCCTGGCACGACCAGCCTTGCCAGGTACCTCGCGCACGCAGTTCAACGACCCCACCTCGAGTCGGACTTCGCTCTGTATATGGCTCGCCTTGGGAACGGCGGAACGGCCGTAGCCAAGCGAATCATCGGCAGCCAATCCACCACGTCCACAGGTGAGCGGTCGCCGGAGGCCGCTATCAGCTACACGCTCGGCCACTACCTCGCAAACGTGATCACAAGATTCGCGGGTCCGCTCCTCGGGATAGACGCGCTGTGCGCGTATGTAGGGGCCGGCGTCGACGAAGGAGCAGAGTTGACGGAGATGTTCAATGCGGCGCTCTATGGGGGCCCGTTCTCACGACTGGGCCAGCTGTTCTGGAGAGAATCCGTCGACGCCGTCCTAGAGGACCTCTTCGGTTCGGTGACTGACTCCGCGGACGACATCGGCGCCTTTCACCGAGCGGCCATCGAAACGGCGCTCGGCCGCCCCCTGACCCGGCACGAGTGTGCTCGCGACGGCTGTGCGGGGACGAGAGGAGGGTTCCACTGTCCCTTCACGAATCGCCCGGTATGCGTCCGCAGCGACTGTTCAGTCGCCGGAAGTGGCTGGATCCCGAGCGGTGCCACCTCAAGTCGCGTTGAGCGCGAATACCACGACGAGTGGGCACCGCTCCTCGGCCAATGAGCCCAGTAAACTCGCCCGCCCGCCGAGCCAGAACGGTGGAGAAACTGCTGAACACGAATTGGAACTGGATCCGGGGAATCGTCACGCGAATGAATCCGTCCGTATCTGTCGCGCCAACGTCGGGCAACGAGATCTTCAGAGTCACAACCAATGAGCACATCTGCGTGAAGGTGAACCCAATCAGGTTCTACTTGCCTGAGCGGGCGAAGCGGGACGCCCCAAACCTGCATGTCGTCATCGATGGGTGGATCGAGTTCGACGGCACCGTAGACGTGCTCAGAACCACGCAATTCAGCACAAGGGTCGCTTACGTCCGAGCAAAGCAGTCACATTTCGAGCACGTCTACGGTGCTCACTACGACCAGTCCAAGGATGACCTAGGACACCCTGTCTTCCATGCTCAAATCAGCTCGATGAAGGACCTCACAACAGGAATCCCTGGCTGCGAGCGCGACGCGCTCGACGACAAGGTCGCGCCTATTCTGTCCAACGTCCGAACACCAACACCTCAGATGGATGTCTTCTCGGCCGTCGAACAAGTCTGCGCCGACCACCTGCTCTGGGAGGGATCGCAGAAGGACGTGCGCCGCGCATTCAAGGACCTGCGGAAGCGCTGCGCATTCTTCACGGGCTCAGGGCACCTGATGAACCGATTCCCCCCGGCTATGGCTGACTGTTGCCGGTCGACCCATTGGTACTGCCGCGGGTGTGACGACGAGCATCGTTGATGGGCGGGTTGCAGAGTCCTCGGCAGCCCTACGATTCTCAATACCGGTCGCCCATCCGCTAACGCTCTTAGTCCGATACTTGGCGCCGTCACCGACCTGGTCGAGTATCTCGGCGGCGCCCAGGGTCCCGATCCCATAGATGTCGGTGAGGGTCGGGACCAGGTCGGTGACCATCGTGGCGATCTGGCTGTCGATTTCTTTGATCTGGGTGATCAGCGCCCGCAGGGTGCGTATCCGCCCGGCAAAGCCCGCGTCCGGACGCTGGTGGCGAAACGCTCCAAAGCGGACAGCCAACGAACTCACCGACCAGGTCTGGGCAGCTCTCGCCGCCCAGACCGTCACGGTGGTTGCCGAAGCAAGGCGGCGGGCCCGGATCCGCAGCAAGGGCGGCAACGTCGACATGGTGGTGTGGGCGGCGCCCACCGCCCGGCTCTTGGGCCGCTACCTCACCAACCGCACCACCGGCCCCGTCTTCCTCACCCGGTGGCGGACCCGCATCGCACCGGCCCGCCGTGACCTGTACGAGCCGACCGGCCAAGCCCGGCTCAGCTACCGAACAGCCGCCGCTGGGTTCAAGAGATACTCCGGGGGGTGGACCCTCCACCAGCTCCGCCACTCGTCGTTGACGCATCTGGCTGAGGCTGGGGTGTCGGCGTCGAACACGCCCGACGCTTCGACAGCTTCGACGACAGCATCAGCTCGGCGCCGCCGGAAGAGGCCAAGGCGTAGCTGCGCACCAACTTCGGGGTGGCTGTAATGGAGCTGTGATTCGGGATCCGCCCCGAGTAGTTCAACGGTCCGACCCGAAACGGCCGACAGATGCCCAACGGTGAGAGGCCCGTCTTCGGGTTCGACACAAACCGGGTGCCGAGCGTCGTCGGAACGCGCGAACCCCACCAACACGACACAGAGCTCCCGGCGGGTCGGCGGTGTCAGAAAACCAGTTCCCATTGGCGTTCGATAACTACTACCGGCACCACCAGATTCCAGCCCTCGACGAACCAGGGCCGGGGGACCGGCGCCGGATCGAGGTGGAACGGCCCCGACTGGCGCTCCGGGAGTGCCGGGCGGAACTGGTCCAAGTCACTAGCAGAGATTCCCCACAACCCTCGGTGCTGGTCCAAGAAGAACCCCACCTTCGCTCGCAAAGCCGGCCCACCGTCCCGCAGCTGACAGTAAGCAGCCACCGCCTCGACATCGATCTGGTCCGCCCGGGTCACCGACAGGTAGATCTCATCCCAACTCCCCCCATAATCGGGATCCGCCAACACATCCACCAAGGTGCGTTCCATCGTCGTTACCCGCACGGTGCCGTCCGCGTAGGTTCGGGTCACCACCCCGAAATGCTGATCCCCCGAATCGATAAGCCGTTGCGGGAAACGAACACCCCGATAACACACGGCCCGGAAACCCAACGGCGGGGCCGGTTCGGTAGCCGAGTACACAGCGTCGAACCACAACGAATACGACACACCCCAAAAATCAAGCGCCGTGTGGTGTGACACCACGGCGTCTAGGGCCATCTTGGTCGAAACCAGGGCCGGCATCGGCTGGAACCGCACCGGGTCGATACCGTCGGCCACCACCGCGAACAACCCGGGCCGCACCACCACCACCCGCCCCGCACGCACCCACCCCTCCTCGAGGCGGCGGGCGGCGTGGAACGGGTCGGACTCACCATGATCCGCCAGGAACTCAGCGAGTTCTGAACCGGTAAACACCGGCTCGACCGATAGGAACTTTTCGTGGTCCACCCCACCACCTCCACTACAGCCAACCATAACCGCAGCACCCCTATTCCACTCCCCCACCTTGACCAGCCAGCAGGCGTGGGTCTGGTTCCCCATCCACCTCTCCCTTCTTCCGCGCATTGCCCGCCGTCCTGTACCAGCCCGCCGTGTCGTCCCCCACCCGAATGGGACCGTCACCGGGGCGTGTTGTCGTCACCGAACATACCCAACACGACCCCCCAGCCCGGTCGCGGATCCACCCCCCTGCGGTCGCGCTCAACCGCGACCGGTCGCGCATCCGGTCGCGCATCCCTCCGACCTGGGGTTTTGCTGGCGATTCGATGGGGCAGACGCCCTGGGCAGCCACAGTGGGGATTCGGCAGCAAGCCGGGAGCGGCGGGCCCGTTGTTGGGGGGGGGTATCTGTCCAGGCCACAGGCCATCCCGGGGGGCACAAGTCGCAGCAGGGCTCGGGGCAACACCGCGGCCGTCCGGCCAAGCAGTATGGCCGAGGTGGGTCCACCGCCGGGCGGTGGAGAGGCTGGCTACGGCAGCGCCCAAGAGCACCGACACCAGGGGTTTCTCCGGCAAACCCCCCGAGAAGGTCGAGGCAGCAGTGCGAGAAGGGGAGGACACCGAAGAGGGTGTGCGTGTGGATGGCTGGCGGGGAGGATCTGAAGGGATCGGCGGATGGACAGGACCCTGGGGGAACGGGCAACGGGGACGGGGACGTATGTCCCTGGGGTTGGGGGACATATGTCCCGCGAGGGGCGTCAACTGTGGTTGAAAGGCGTAGCCAAGTTTTCATTAAAATGAGGACATATGTCCGCATTGGTAGGGGACATATGTCCCAGGGCAGGATCATTGAGGGGCGGATGAGCCAGAGGGCGGATGTGTTCTGGAGCCGAGCTCGGGAGGATGCCGGAACCCAGTGGGGCCCGGGCGCGGGAGTCATTCCGCCAGGCAGTTGTGGCTCTCTACCGGTCGACAGGATTGGCCGAGCCGAGATAGCCAGACCGGGAGGCCGTTGCCAGGTTGTCGATATCCAACCTGCTCTACAAGTAGCCGGGAGTAACCCCTGGTAGCCGCCCCATTCACCGTAACTCTCCTCGTCCTCTGCCTGCCGCCCGCTCGTCACCCTTCAGCCCGCCGATGCGCCATGCGGAAGCGGCTATCGGGGACCAGACAGACGGCCGCCGATGCGAGGGCACCGGCGGCGGGGAGGTTTGGGGTTCAGCCGGGCTTGTCCTTGTGCGCCGAGAGTTCCACCGGAGAGTCGCGAAGGCCCTGGTCAGAGGGATACGCGACCGGATGCGCGACCGTTGGGGGTGGATACGCGACCGCGATGCGGTGGATCCGCGACCGGGCTGCTCTTGCAGGGCCGACACCACCGTCTCAGCGGGGATCAGTAGCACGCAAGCCGCCGATCTGCCGGATACTGCCTGTTTCTGAGGACACGGATCGGGCATTTGAGCCGGGGGCGTGGGCCGGCAGGCGTCTCTCGTCAGCACCGAGCCACCGAACCCTCCCGCAGGCGCTACGCACACGGCGTCATACGGTGTGATGCTGCCTCGTATTTGGTAGGCCTATGTCATGAAAGGGAGTGGTGCCTTCGGGGAACTGCTGGCGGGACTTCGCCCGAATCGAATCCGCCGCTCGCATTGTGCAGTGCGAACACCAACCCCCTCAACGGACTCGACCGAATCACCCGCCACGAAGGACTAGCCAACCGACAGGACTACCACGTGCTATGCCTACTACGCATCAGCCCCACACCCGCCGGCCAACAGTCACTGACCTCGCCGACCAACTCGACACCACCACCGCCACAACCGTCAACCGAATAGACCGCCTCGCCTACCTCGGGCTCGTCTAACGCGAACGGCACCCACGAGACCGACGGTCGGACATCTCGTCCTGACCGCCGCAGGAACCCAATGCGTACACCGCATCTGAGAGGCCGGAGAATTCGCCGCCCGGGTGTCGGGGTGCCGCAGGACTGTCACACCCACCCCCTATCCTCAGGCTGAGATCACGCAGGCTGGAGGAGGTTGTCTTGCCCCGTCTCGGCTTCAAGGGGAGGGTGTTCGTGGAGAACCATCACCTGGCCGTGCCCTTCCACGAGTTGCTGCCGGTTCGTGAGAAGGGGACGAGCGAGAAGGCGAGCCTGCGCGACAACCTGATCGTCCACGGCGACAACCTGACCGCTCTCAAGGCCCTGTTGCCCACCTACCACGGCAAGGTGAAGTGCATCTACATCGACCCGCCCTACAACACGGGCAACGAGGGCTGGGCGTACAACGACAACGTCAACTCGCCCATCATGCGTGATTGGCTGGGCAAGGTGGTCGACCGCGACGACCTGACCCGCCATGACAAGTGGTGCTGCATGATGATGCCGCGCCTGCGACTCCTCCGGGAACTGCTCCGGGAGGACGGTGCGATCTTCGTGTCCATCGACGACAACGAGGTCCATCATCTGCGTTGTCTGATGGACGAGGTGTTCGGGGAGGAGAACTTTGTCGCAACGATCATCTGGGAAAAGGTGTACGCCCCCAAGAGCAGTGCTAAGTACTTCTCCGAGAATCATGACTTTGTAGTGGTCTATGCGAATCGTAAGGAGCTATTCAATCGGCGATTGCTTCCGCGGACTCCTGAAGCGGATGCGCGCTACAGCAATCGAGATGATGATCCTAGAGGCCCTTGGAAGGCCAGCGACCTTTCGGCTCGCAATCCATATAGCAAAGGGGTCTACTCAATACAGTGCCCTGGCGGGCGGGTCATACCTGGACCCCCTGCGGGAGCGTACTGGCGGTACTCGTCAGAGAGGCTCCGAGAATTGGACAACGACAACCGGATATGGTGGGGTACGGACGGAAACCAAACACCTGCGATTAAGCGCTTCCTTTCCGAGGTCCAGCCAGGCTTGGTCCCAGAGACGATCTGGCCTTACAAGGAAGTGAACCACACACAAGGCGCGAGAAAAACGCTGCTGCAACTCTTCGCTGAAGACGCTCCCCGCTTCACCACGAAGCCTTTCGAGCTCATCCAACGGATCATCCTCTTGTCCACCGATCCCGATTCCATCGTGCTCGACTCCTTCGCGGGCTCCGGCACCACGGCCCACGCCGTTCTCGCGCAGAACAAGGAAGACGGCGGCAACCGGCGTTTCATCCTCGTCGAGTGCGAGGAGTACGCAGACACCGTGACGGCCGAGCGGGTCCGGCGCGTCATTAAGGGTGTACCCAGCGCCCGGGACGATGCCTTGAAGGCTGGGCTGGGCGGTACCTTCAGCTACTTTGAGCTTGGGCGCCCGATGGGGCAGGAGTCGCTCCTCGACGGTTCCCACCTGCCGTCCTGGGAGAAGCTGGCCGGCTACGTCTTCTTCACCGCAACGGGCCAGGAGTTCGACCCGGCCGACATAGATCGGGACACCGGGTTCATCGGGCGCACCGCCGACCACGATGTCTTCCTCATCTACGAGCCCGACATCGAGAAGCTCAAGAGCCTGACGCTGTCATTGTCTGTGGCCCGCGCCCTGCCCGAAGGATCAAGGCGGAGGCTCGTGTTCGCGCCGACTAAGTACCTCGATCGCGAGTACCTCCACAAGTACCGGATAGACTTCCAGCAACTTCCCTTCCAGATCTACCAGGCGATCGAAGGGCTGGATCGGTGATCCTCAAGGACTACCAGCAGCGAGCTTTGGAGACGGTCCGGAGCTTTCTGGAGGACCTCGCCGTGTGGAGGGACAAGGATGCGGCAGCCAGAGCCCAGGACCCCGACTGGAGCTTTGACTGGGTGGAGCGGGCGTGGAACAAGACCGCGGTAGGGCGACCTTACTGTGCCCGCCGCAATGGGCTCGGTGAACAACTGCCTACCTTCTGCCTGAAAATCCCCACCGGGGGTGGCAAGACGCTGCTCGCCACGCGGGTGATCGACCTGGCGAACAGGCACATCCGGCGCAGTCGGCGCGGCCTGGTGCTGTGGATCGTCCCGTCGACGCAGATCTACAACCAGACGCTGAACGCGCTCAAGGACCGCGACCACCCCTACCGCCAGCAACTCGACCTGTCGTCGGGTCAACGCACGCTCATCCTCGAGAAGACCGCCGCGTTCGGCCCACGGGATGTTGCCGAGAATCTGTGCGTGCTCCTGCTCATGCTGCCGTCCGCCAACCGGCAGACGAAGGAGACGCTGCGGATGTTCCATGACAGCGGAGGCTTCGACCGGTTCTTCCCGGCGGACGACGACCCCCAGGCTCACGCCGGACTCCTTGACGACTTCCCCAACCTGGACACATTCGATCAGACACCCGGGCTCTGGGGCCGGTACGTCAAGACATCTCTCGGGAACACGGTGCGCGTGCTCAGACCACTGATCATCCTCGATGAGGGACACAGGGCCTACAGCGCCGGCGCCAAGGCGACGCTGGAAGGCTTCAACCCCTGCATGATCGTCGAACTGTCAGCCACGCCCGCACCGACCGCCAACGTGCTCGTGGAGATTCTCGGACGGGAACTCAACGCTGAGGGCATGATCAAGCTCGACCTGCACATCCGCAACAAGGCGAGCAACGATTGGCGCAGCAGCCTCCTCGAGGCGGTTCAGCACCGCGAACGCCTCGAGGCCGAGGCACGGCATCATGAAGCCGACTCCGGAACCTACATCCGGCCTATCTGTGTGATCCAGGTGGAGAGAACCGGCCGCCAACAGCGCAAGCCCGAGTATGTCCACACCGAAGACGTGCGCGAGTACCTGATGCGCCACCGGGGAATCGCCCCCGAGCACATTGCCGTCAAGACCAGCTCCAAGGACGAACTCAAGGAGGTGGACGACGTCGGCGGTCTGATGTCACGCGACTGTCAAATCCGCTTCATCATCACCAAGCAGGCGTTGCAGGAAGGCTGGGACTGTCCGTTCGCCTACGTCCTCGCCATCCTCACCAACCCGTCTTCGAGAACCGGGATTACGCAGTTGGTGGGCCGCATCCTGCGGCAGCCCTACGCCACCAAGACGGGAGTCCCCCTACTCGACGAGAGCTACGTGTTCTGTTTCAGCCGCCGCGGTGCAGAGCTCTTGGCAGAGGTCAGAAAGGGATTCGGTATCGAAGGCTTGCAGGGTCTCGAAGGCCGGATCGTCGAGGACGGCCGGCGCCACGATGACGCGAACATGACCATCCTCACCCGTCGGCGAGCGGAGTTCGAGAGAGCGGCGCGCGACCTCGTCATGCCGGCCTTCATGATCGAAGACACAACGGACGGCTGGCGTCTGGTCCACCACGAGACGGACATACTGTCGCGGCTTCCCTGGGACCAAATCGACCTCTCGCCGATGACCGACCTGACGCTAGACGCGGGTTCGATGGGGGACCAAGACCTGCGGACAGGTCTTGATGGCGACGACCCGTCGTGGACGGTCGGCTACCGAGCCTCTGATGCCGCCGGTGGAGCGGATGGAGAGCTGGTCGACTACTTCTTCGCGGCCAGCCACCTTCTGGACATCGTACCCAACCCGTGGCGGGGACGGGAGTTGGCGATCCAAGCGTTCGAGGGCCTGCTCCGGAGATACCCGGCCGAGCGGGTCAAGGCGAACTATGCCTTGGTGCTCGAAGTACTGCGCCGACACCTTGAGCGTGAGCGCGACCGCTTGTCACGGGACGTCTTCGCCGACTTGCTCAGATCGGGCGAGATGCGCTTCCTGGTGGTCGCGGAGGATCTTGACTTCAATCGCCTGCCTGCTGAGATCGAGGCGCCGAAGGCGAGGAGGGCCAATCGGGAAGACGGCGCCCCCTTTCAGCGCAACCTGTTCGACATCACCACAGAGGACGAGCTGAACGGATTCGAGAACAAGGTCGCGACCTACTTGGATCAGCAGGCACGCCTGTTCTTCTGGTATCGCAACCGCGCCCGCAAGGACTACTACGTGCAAGGCTGGAAGCCGCGCCGGATCTATGCCGACTTCATCGTGACGCTGCGAGGCGAGGATGCCGCACCGGAGGACGGGTTCAACGAGGTGTTCGTGGTCGAGACGAAGGGCGTTCACCTGAAGGCGGCGGAGGACACCGATTACAAGCGATCGGTCTTCGACATCTGCAGCGAGCATGCCCGCAAGGCAGACTGGGCCGAGTTCGTACCCGCGATGACTACCAAGGCGATGCGCTTCGAGGTGGTGGATGAGGAGGAGTGGCAGGCCCGGTTGAACCAGATGCTGTTCGCCGAGGCGAAGCTGCAATAGGGGCTGACGCGGCCGGGTCGCCAGCGGCGTTCTGAGCTGAGTCGGACGGGGAGTGTTGGCACGCTGGTTCGACAGATCATCCCTCGGGTGGTTCACCAGTGGTGCCGCCGTTCCGTATCCTAAACCCTGTGCTTACATGGAGGTCATTCGTTACTAGGCGTGAGAACAAGCGGAAGCAGGGCCTTCCCGTGACCGAACCGATCACTGTCACAGCCGAACAGGTGCTGAAAGCTGCGCTCGCCGCGCCACCGGAGAAGAGACGGCGTTTCCAGTAACCCTACGGGCGGCGCTCAGGTGAAACCACCACGAAGGACAGGAGCGAGCGTTATCCCAGGTAGATAGGGTTTCAGATTGGTACCCGAGAGGGTTTCGAGGAAGCCTGATCCGCCGATTCGCTGCGGCTCCGGATACAACCGACTTAAGGCAATTCCATCAAGCCGTTGCCGTTATCGAGCAGTCCGCGGCGACTCTCCAATCCCTTTGAGCGACAGTGCCGCCGGAGTTGTCTTACACGTAGTTCTCAAGCGGTCCTCCGGCATGGGCCATGGCACCAGAGGTCGCCGACGGTTCGTGGATGTTGGGACCGGACCGACAGTGCTGGCCGACTCTGCGGCTCCACAATCCCGACCAGCGCTATCGAGCCGTGAACGTGGGTTCCGGCGCTTGGGGCTGAAGTTACGGAGATGCTGGGGTTAGCTTGACTACTGTAAGAAACCGCTATATGTTCCTTTCTTCGCAATCAGAAGACAAAGACCAAAGTAGTCCGACCACTGGAGGGAACTCGGCGTCGCGGCCCCAGCGTCTGGTACGACGAACCTGTGCTAAGGGCAGCGGACAGCTTCTACCAACAGATCCACCATGGTCACGCTCCTTCCTGATACGGGATCGTGATCCTGGCGCACGAGGTTTGGGCAGCAATCCCGGTTTGACTGGCCAGGGCTTCTGTTAGGACTTACCACATGGAGACGGCTACGCCGCCGGTGCCGAGAACTGCTCCTAATGCGATCCAGGTGACACCGGTTCCCAGATGGGTTAGTAGGGCGGCGTTGGTGTTGTCGCCCGTGGCGACGTTCTCGGCGTAGTCGTGGGCAAGATAGGTAAGCAAGCCACCAGGTTCGTGTGTGAGTTGGAGGGTATCGGTTCGCCTGTATCTTGCTCGGCATCCGATGAGCGCGCCCATAACGAGAGTTCCCCAGACGGCGAGGAGAGCACCCGATACAAGCAGGGCCCGAGCGATCACTTGTGCGCATGGTCCGGTCTTGTCGAGGCCGTCAAGCGCTGTGAGAAAGAACACAGATGCTGCAATCCCGACAGGTAGGAGGGCGCTGGCTCTGCTGGTTACGTACTGACGTTGCGCGAGTTGGGCGTCGAGTTGTCGACGGCCTTCCTCGATTGCTAGGGCCTTGTCCTGTTGGTCCCAGGTTCGAATCCCTTCGCCAACGACGCCACGATGGACCTTCCTGTCTCTGTATAGTTTGATGCGGTAGCGGGAGAGCACGGCGAGGACGAAGAGTGCGTGGTTAGACCGCCACTGGTTGGTGGTCTCCGCTGGCTGTGCCGGGGCTTCGGACTGGTGAGAGTGGTCGGGTGCAGGATCTTTGGTCATGGTTGGTAGCTGAGGAAGTTGACGATTTGTTGGGTTATGGGCTCGGCTACGTCGGCGGGTAGGAACATCCACTGACCGGCAGGGTTCAGGTCGATAAACACCGGGGGGCCCGCCACCGGGACTAGCCAGTCCTGGCTTGAGAAACCGACGCCGAGTTCGGCGGCGAGGCTTACAGCCTGGGCCTCGACCTCCGGTGAGTGATGCCTGCGCCAAGAGCGATGGGCGTCGTCGGCCATGCGCCAATCGAGAGGCCAGTCGTCCGCATCGAGGGCTGCGGTTCTCACCACTGTCCCCGCTGTCACTACGCGAAGGTGGCTATGGGCGTCGATCCGGGCCTGGGCGACAAATGGAGCGGCTCCGAAGTCGCCTGATTCCAACAGTTCCGTGGTCAGAGGAGTTGTGTACACCGCCTGGGGTTGTCCTTCCGCGTTGACGAACGCACCACTTCCAAGGGCTTTGATCACGGTGTCTGACCCGAGGGTCCGCCTGATCTCGGCCGGGTCCGATGAGACGATTGTCGGAGGAATCGCTACTCCTAGCTTGGATGCTATGGCAAGCTGATGGATACGGTCCTCAGCTCGCTGCAGCACGTCGAGGGGAGTGATCCACTCGCGGTGGCCGTAGCGGGCGATCGACGCGATAAGACGGACTCGGGCGCGGAAGGAGACATCCGGAACAGACCCAACCCGATCACCGGTAGTCCACCGTCTCGGTGCCACCCTCCGGAGCCAGGCTCGCCCCTTATCGGCAATCGATACCCCACCGACAACAAGCCCTCTCGGTGAGAAGGAGTAGCCGACATTTGCGAGAGTGTCGGCATCGAAGACAACAGGTTCGACGTGACGCGCTCGTAATCTCTGGGCAACGGCTTGAAGGTGAGTGTCTGCCTCACTGCCAACCAGCAAAGGGCAGGGGGCCCTCACATCAACGATGCTAGAGCATCGTCGTCGTAGGTCTCGAAGTCTGCCCGCGTGAAGCTCGTGCCGTACTCCTCGATCCCCGGCAGCAAGCCAGCGTCATCGTACGTTTCAGGGCTATCGGTGTAGTAGGTACCTTGATCCGAAACTAGTCCTGGGACCGCACGGCCGAGTAATTCAAACAAACTGGTCCTTCCCAACGTCATGTCCTCCTGTTGAACTTCTACCGCGCAGGCTGGCTTCATTCGATGCCGAGTGCCGCAATCTGTCAGCAGGGCCAACCCTGGCCCTGACGCCAAGCGGGGTCGGTGGGCCGTCTAGCAGCAATCCATCTGATCGGGAAGCGAGATGCCCGGCGAAGTGTGAACCGAGCGCATGGTACAGCGAACGGACCAGCAGCCCCCGCAACGGCCCGGCGCGCAGCACTCCAGACCCTCACCAGGCGGAGAGACTGCGACCCACCGCGACGCCCCAGCCAACCGCTCAACGTCAACCCCCGTACTTCGGTGCAATCGCCGGAAGATGAGTGTATCCGGCTAACTGCCGATCGATAGCTGACACCTTTGGCATCAGGTCAAGGGCAGTAGGGGTTCATTTGGGGTCGGCGGTCGAGCCGGACTTCATTATCGTTATGCCAACGTGCTCCATCAGCAGCAGGCTATCATCGTCGTAAGTTTCGTCGGTAAGGGTGATGTGGGTCCCTCGATCAGAGTTCGCAGCGGCCACGGGACGGCCGAGCAACTCAAACAGGCTCATTTTCCGCATGGCACACACTCCGGCTAGGGCACACCCTACAGGGCTGCCTCGCCAACGATACCAAGACCAAACCCGTGAGCCACAGCGCTGCCAGCCAGGAGGCACCTGCCGATCGATTCCCTTAACGCTTGAGTCTCCCCAGCAAGACACCAAAGTACAGTGAAAGTGATAACCACTTGATATAAATGGCCGTTTACCTGGTTGTATGCACAACTCTGGGCGGAGAGGGAGGGATTTGAACCCTCGAGGGGGGTTTACCCCCTACTCGCTTAGCAGGCGAGCGCCTTCGACCGCTCGGCCACCTCTCCGTGCTACCCGGTCCCCTCGCGATCGGGGGATCCTGAGTCAGCCTGACCGCCCATGATACCTGCGGCTCGAGCCTGACGGCCTTGGCGGTCGGGCGGCTTCCGGTACAGGATCAACCGCGACTATCGTTAGAGGGCAGCAACCGGTGTCGTCTTCCACCGCGACGCCGAGTTTCCGGCATACAACCCGTGCGGCCGTAGCTCAAATGGACAGAGCGTCTGACTACGGATCAGAAGGTTGGGGGTTCGAGTCCTCCCGGCCGCGCCACCGGGAAGAGTTCCCTCCGCCTCCTCGTTGACGCTAGCGGGGAGATCGCATATACTGACGACCGTGCACGAGCACGT
>JAPPGV010000137.1 GCA_028821235.1 bacterium | reverse complement strand
AGACCACCACCGAAACAGCGGTCGGTGACCAGAAACGGTGGCCGGTGAGGACCGGCCACCGTGATCGGAGGGTCAGACCTCCGTGGTGAGCGATGGGGGCCGGCGATCCCACCACGGGTCGGCCTCTTCGAGTTGGGCGGAGAGGCGGAACAGGAGGGCCTCGTGGCCGAAGGCGGCGCCGATCTGGACGCCGACGGGGAGACCGTCAGGGGTCATGTGCATCGGAAGGCTCGCCGCGGGGCAACCGCTCAGGTTGTAGAGCGGGGTGAAGGCCATGTGCCCCCACATCGTCTCCATGTATACATCCAGGTCGTCTCCCATCATGTCGAGGCCGCGGAGCGGGAGGGGTGGATCGGCGAGGGTCGGGCTCAGGATGACGTCGTACTCGTCGAAGAAGCCGGCCATCTGACGGCCGGTGCGATGAGCCATCACCAAGGCGTTGGCGTAGTCACGCGCCGACAGACGGTTCCCCTCCTCGGCGGCCAGCCGGGTTATGTTCTCCAGATCGTCGCTCCGGAGGGCACGGCCCAGCGCATTCAGCCGTAGCGTGACGTGGTTGGCGGTATGCCCCACGAGGATCGTGGTTATCGCTCGGCGGGATTCGGCCCCCGAGACCGGAGGCACGGCGGGGGTGACCGTGTGACCGAGTTCCGCTAGCCGGCCGGCGACCCGTTCCGCAGCCAGCACGCACTCCGGGTCGACGGGTTCCCCGCAGAGGCCCTCGGTCCACAGAGCAATGCGGAGCCTGCCCGGGTCCCTGCCGACCTCGGCCAGGAAGTCGCGATCGGGTACGGGCGCGGTGTAGGGGTCGCCGGGTTCCGGTCCGTGGGCGACGTCGAGGAAGACGGCACTGTCCCGCACCGTGCGGGAGACGACATGGTACGTGGCAAGACCGCTCCATCCCTCCCCCGCGTCGGGACCGGCCGGTGTCCGTGCCCTGGTCGGTTTCAGACCGAACAGCCCGCAGTTGGCGGCCGGACTGCGGATCGAGCCTCCCCCGTCGGTTGCCTGCGCGACGGGCACCATGCCGGTGACCACCGCCGCCGCGCCTCCGCCACTCGACCCTCCGGCGCTGCGGGACCTGTCCCATGGGTTGAGGGTCGGCCCGTAAAGAACCGGCTCGGTGGTGCCGCTGATCCCGACCTCAGGCGTGTTGGTCTTGGCGAACAGGAGGAGACCGGCCTCTCGGTACCGCGCGATGATGGTGCTGTCATGGTCCGCGACGTTCCCCTGGTAGAGGCGGGATCCGTTGGTGGTGGGTTCGCCGGCGCAGAGTCCGTGAAGATCCTTGAGCATGAAGGGAACCCCCGACACCGGCCCCGGAGGAAGTCCGCGGGAGATCGTTTCCCTGGCCGCGTCCTCCATGAGATGTATGACCGCGTTGACACCGGGATTCCTGGTCGCTACCCGTTCCAGCGCCGCGTCGAGCAGCTCATCGGGGGTGGTCCGGCGGTCACGGATGAGGCCGGCCAAGCCGAGGGCGTCGTGGTCTTCGTACTCATCGAACAAGGCCATTAGGGTTTCCTCGCTGGTTGAGATCCGATCTCAGCTTATCGGAGGTCAGGGAGGGCGCTCGTGGTGGAATGTGGACACTTCGAGGTGCTACTACGGCCCGGTCTCGGTGGCGCCACCTCGCTAGTGGCCGGCGCCAGCAGGGGAATCGGGCGATCCATAGCCATCGGTCTGGCCGCGGCCGGCGCCTCGGTGATGGGCCTGGCCCGCTCCGCCGACGCCCTTGACGATCTCGGGGACGAGATACGCGCCGGAGGAGGCGAGTTTCTTCCGCTCGTTGCGGACATCGCCGAACTCGACTCCACAGCGGCGGCTGTAGCGGCGGCGTGGAGGTGGAAGGGAGGGCTGGACAGCCTGGTCAACTCCGCCGGAGCCACGAACCGCTCCTCCGCGCTGGAGATCAGCCCCGCGGAATGGGATGCGTTGTTCGACGTGAACCTCCGGGGCGCCTTCTTCCTGACCAGGGAGGTCGGTCGCCGCATGCTGGATGGAAATGGAGGCTCGATCGTCAACATTGCATCGCTGTCAGGGGTGGTGAGCGACGGCGCCCAAGTCGCCTACAGCGCGAGCAAGGCGGCCATGATCCACATGAGCGCCGTGCTGGCCGACCATTGGGCGCCCAAGGTGCGGCTCAACTGCATCAGTCCTGCTTGGGTGAGAACCGAAATGACCCGTGACTATCTCGCCGTCGAGGACAACGTGTCGGCCATCCTCCAGCGGACGCCCATGGGCCGCATCGCCCGGCCGGAGGAGATGGTCGGCGCGGCCCTGTTCCTCGTATCGGGCATGAGTTCCTACCTGACCGGGCAGAACCTCCTCGTCGACGGTGGATGGACAGCATGAACGGGGCTCTCGTGGTGGATTGCCACATGCACATCCGGGGTGATGATTGGAACCCTGTCAACCTGAGGTCCGGCATGGATGCCTCATGGGCTAGGCAGGTGCGCTGGTACGAGCCCCCGAAGTCGGATCCCTCCTACCTGCATGCCAGGGTCGCGGAGGCGACAGACATCACGGGTGATAAGGCGGTTGCTCGTATGGACGAGGCCGGGGTGGACGCGTCGGTGATGA